>USGN01000156.1 GCA_900554255.1 uncultured Collinsella sp.
CGCGGGGAAATGAGTGACGCGGGTGCCGACGGTCCGAATCCGCCGGCGGTCCCACAAACCATAAACGGCGCCACTCTCGCGACGCCGTCATAATCTTCTGGTGCCCCCGGGCGGATTCGAAAACTCCCCCCACGGGGAAATAAGTGACGCGGGTGTCGACGGTCCGAATCCGGCCTTTAGACCAGAAGAGCCCGGCACCGTGGTGGTACCGGGCTCGGCAAATCTCTGGTGCCCCCGGGCGGATTCGAACCGTCGACACCCGCTTTAGGAGAGCGGTGCTCTATCCCCTGAGCTACGGAGGCATGTTGCTAGTGTAGCAGATTTACTGCATCGCAATACGTCGCATGACTAGACTTCGAAGTTGCGGTGGAATAGTTCCTGTCTGAAGCATCTAAAGCCGTATTTAGGAACTATTTCACCGCAACTTATGAGGAGCTAGTTACCTTTGTGGAAGAGGTTTTTGATAACGGAAGGGATGCTCTTGGCACCCTTGGCCGTCACATCGATAAAGTCGGGCGAACGCACGAGCTTATCCTCGTCGACGTACTTGCGGACCGCGCGCAACGTCTCTTTGTCGTCGCGCGTCGAAAACGTAAAGTGACCGTTGTCCTTGGTGAAGATGGCAAAACGCGTGATCTTCTTGGTGCCGCGTAAAACCTCGGCGGCAATATAGTCGACCTCGTCCCACGGGATTTGAATATAATCCTCGGGATTGCGCTCGTTGTAATACTCGAACGCCTTATTGCCCACCATCACGTTACCGTGGCTGGTAAGCCCCATCAGGCAGGTTGCCGGCGTTGCCAGATCGACCGTGCTGTTCTGAGATTGCGCCATACGCGCCTCGCCCTCCAATAAAAACAATCGGACCGCATCCAGTGTACCCACCGGGTGCGGTCCGTTTCAATGGCTCAAAAGCCCTTGCCTAGCAACTCTCGGTCTTAAGCCGAAGCGTGCTTACATGAAGCCGCAGACGCGACCGATGATGCCGACGGCGAAGAGAGCCAGGATGATGACGATCGGGCTGACCTTCTTCTTGAGGAGCTTGCAGACCAGCAGGGTCAGGCACACGGCGGCAAGGCCGGGGATGAGCTGATCGAGGTTGGCCTGAAGCGTGGTGACCTTCATCTGATCAAGGGCGGTAGCACCGACGGAGTTGTACATCGTCAGCGCTTCCTTGATACCCTCGGAACCGGAGGGCAGGCTAGCCCAGTCGATAAAGGCGCCAGCAGACTGCTTGACCGTGGAGACGATCGGGGTGAAGGAAATGGACACCCACCGCTCGACCAGGGCGCCGATGATGAACATACCCAGGATGGAAGCGCCCTCGGTGACCTTGCCCATCAGACCACCGGAGAGGTCCTTGGCGATGGAGGAGCCGACCTTGTAGCCAAACTCCTGCGTGTACCACAGGAAAGCGTAACGGATGATGTTCCACGCGAAGAAGAACAGCAGCGGACCGACGATGCTGCCGGACATGGCCAGGGAAGCGCCCAGAGCGCCCAGAATCGGGCGAAGGGTGAACCAGAAGACGGGGTCGCCGACGCCGGCGAGCGGGCCCATCATACCGACCTTGACGCCCTGAATGGCGACGTCGTCAATCGGGGCACCGTTGGCGCGCTCCTCCTCGAGGGCGAGGGTAACGCCAATGACGGGGGCGGAAACATAGGGGTGGGTGTTATAGAACTCCAGATGGCGCTTAAGAGCGGCAATCTGGTCATCCTTGCTGGTGTAGAGCTTCTTGATCGCAGGGATCATTGCGAAGCACCAGCCGCCGTTCTGCATGCGCTCGTAGTTCCACGAGCCCTGAAGGAACTGATGACGGAAGCAAACCTTCTTGCGGTCAGCCTTGGTGAGCTGAATCTTGTTCTCTGCCATATGTATCACTCCCCTCCTACTCGTAATCGTTCAGAATGTCGCCGAGCGGGTCGCCGGAGCCACCGCCCATGCCGCCACCCTGCTTGGCCAGATCCTTAAGGCCAAGGTAGATGAGGGCAAGGGAGATGCCGATGAGACCAAGGGCTATCAGCGTGAGCTGAGGGATGGCAGCAAGGACAAAGCCGAGGACGAAGAACGGCCAGGTCTCCTTGGTGGCCATCATGTTGATGACCATGGCGTAACCGACGGAAGCGACCATGCCGCCGCCGACAGCCATGCCGCCGGACAGCCAGTCGGGCATAGCGTTAAGCGCGTTGGTAACGGCCTCGGCCGGGATGACGCACAGAAGCACTGCCGGGATGGCGATACGAAGGCCCTGCATAAGGATGGCAGCATACTGCCAGCGCTCGATGCCGGAGAAGTCGCCCTTCTCGGCGCAACCGTCCATGGCGTGAGCGATAGCGGTAGCAATGGTACGGCAGATCATGGTCAGGAACAGACCAGCGACCGACAGTGGGACGGCGACGGCGATAGCGGTGGTAACGGCCTTGGCCGAATCGGTGGCGCCACCGTTGAGGGCGAGCACCATGATGATCGAAGAAGCGACCGAGGCCAGAGCGGCGTCAGGCGCGACAGCGGCGCCGACGTTAGCCCAGCCAAGGGCCATCATCTGGAGCGAACCGCCCAGGAGGATGCCCTCCTGAAGGTGACCGGTTACGAGACCGATAAGCGTGCATGCCACGAGCGGCTGATGGAACTGGAACTCATCCAGAATGCCTTCCATACCGGCAAGCAACGCGACAATCGCAACAAGCAGAATAGTGATTGCAGACATGTATCGGACCCTCCTTTACTATGCTTGAGCGGCCAGTTCGGCCTTAGCTTTCTTCAACATGGCGTCGAGATCCTCGGAGGAATCCGAAGGAACCTTGCGGACCTCGAACTTGACGCCCTTGGCCTTGAGGGCCTCGAGAGTCTTGACATCGTCATCGCCCATAGCGACGGCGTTGGTGACGACGACCTTGCCCTTGGAGTGAGCCATGGAACCGATGTTGACTTCCTTGATGTCGACACCGGCCTCGATGGCCTTGAGCAGATCCTGCGGGTTCTCAAAGAGCAGCATGGCCTTGGTGTCACCAAAGCGCGTGTCCTTGACGACCTCGGCCATCTTCTTGATGGGCACGACGTTGGCATGGACTCCCGGAGGGGCAGCCTGCTCGATCATGGTCTTGCGGAGCTCGTCGTGAGCAACGCCGTCGGAAACCACGATGATGCGGTTGGGGTTGATCTGCTTGGTCCACGTGGTGGCCACCTGACCATGAAGCAGACGGGTGTCGATACGGACGTGGGCGATCTTGATGTGCCCATCGCCGATGACCGTTCCCGGAGGGATGGCGCCTGCAGGAGCAGCGGCGGCCGCAGCCGGCTTCTTCTCCTCGGGCTCCAGAGACTCGGGCTTGACACGCACGCCAGCCTTAGCCTCAGTCACGAGATGTTTTGCGATCGCATGTGCAGTGTTCTTTGCATCAAAGCGCTGCGAATATGCCTCGATGAGCATAGGCAGGTTGACACCGGTGACGATAGCCCAGGAATCGTGGCCCTCGATGAGCCCGCTGATCTGGTTGAACGGCGTGCCGCCCCACAGATCAACGAGGAAGAGCACCTGCTCCTGGTCCTCGAAGGAAGCGATTGCTTCCTCGACCTTGGCACGGAAGTCGTCGGGGCCCATGCTCGGCTCGAGCGAGACCACGGCTACAGACGGCTGATCGCCAAAGACCATCGAGCCCGTCTGCTTGATTCCAGCTGCCAAGTCCCCGTGGCTAGCAAGAACAATACTTACCATCACATAACCTCCTTTTTGTCTACGTATTTCCTACACGACATTAAGGAAGTATACCTGTTTGGTTTGTGGAATTATAGCTAAATTCGCAAAAGGTTGGTTTAT
>USGN01000157.1 GCA_900554255.1 uncultured Collinsella sp.
CCTGCCGCTGATGCGAAAGCTCGCCGAGGCCCTGGGAGCCGAGCTTGGCTGCACGCGACCTGTCGTGGAGGCCGGCTGGTTGGAGTATCGCCATCAGATTGGCCAGACCGGCGTATCGGTTTCGCCCAAGCTTCTCGTGAGTATCGGTGTTTCGGGCGCCATCCAGCATCTTGCCGGCATCGGTGGGGCGGAGTGCATTATCGCCATCAACGAGGACCCGGATGCCCCCATTTTTGGTGCTGCCCAGTACAAGGTTGTCGGTGATGCCGTCGAGGTCGTCGAGGAGCTGCTGGCCCAGCTTGAGCGCTAGGCGCGCGCCAGCCAGTCGCGCATCTCGTCCTTAAGGCGGCTCCAAGTCGCCTGCGTGGCGGGGTCGGTAAAGGGCCGCGTAATGCCAAAGGGCGCGTCGAGCAGGCGGTGGATATCGCCCTGTTCGCGCGCCAGCGCGCGGCTTGCTGGATAGACGAGCTCAAACATAAAGCAGATAAGCCCCACCAAGAAGTCGGCGGGCTCATCGCGCTCATCGCGTGCGACGCAGCGGTGCTCGTCAAAGGCGGCAAGTGTCGGCGACGAGAAACGGCTGCCGAGAAACGTCTTCTCGTCCACCTTGAGGATAGTGTCGACGGTGCTGTCGGCGATGGTGCGCATAATGTCGATCTTGTCGCCATCGCGCACGATATCGCAGAAGCTCCGCGTGCGCACGTCGAGCTGCGCGGGTAGGCGGAAATCGCTGTGATAGGCAATGCTCGCTCGGATGAGTTCATCTTCTGCCGGGTCATCGATAAAGTCGCGGATGCTCGTTACGGCGGGTGCATCGGCGGGATTCTCGCCAAAGAGGACCTCGATGCCCAGCGCCGCATGGCTCATGCTCTCGGCGTCCTTAAAGGTGTCCCAGCGTCGCAGCTGCTCAAAGCGGCCCATATCGTGTAGCAGGCCGCAAAGCCATGCCAGGTCAATATCTTCTGACGACCAGCCCTGCTCGCGCGCTACGGCATCGCATGCCTCGGCCACGTGGTACGTATGCTCGATTTTGAGCGCGATGCGTGGGTTGGTGGCGTCGTAGGCATCGGTATAGCGTTTGAAGGCCGCGGTTGCCCGGCCCCGATCGATAGCTGTCATAATGACTTCCTAAAAAGTTGTGTCTTTCGATCCGGTGGCAATTGTAGGTGAACTCGGTTGCTGCCGGATGATGATTCTGCCGTATCGCTACATGCGGCTCGGAGACCTTGTCAGGATGAGAAGCGTATGGTGCTCAAAATCGTTAGAACCGTCTGGCCAGTGATGCTTACCTATGTGGCAATAGGCGCGCCGTGCGGAATGATCATGGGGCAGACGGGAATGGAGCCCTGGATGGTCTTTGCTCTAAGCAGTACGTTTGTGACGGGCAGCGGCCAGTTTATGATCTGCAACCTGTGGCTGGCGGGTGTGCCTGCAGCATCGATCGTCGCGAGCGTTGCCGCCATCTCCTCGCGTTTTGCGCTTTACTCGGCATCGATCGCACCGCATCTGAGGGGTGCCTCGAAGCGTCAGACGCTGGCTGTTGCCGCGACACTTACCGAGGAGGCATATGGCATCTCGCTTGCCAAGTTGGTTGAAGGGGAGGATTGGGGCCCGCGTGAGTCCTTCGTGCTCAACGTGGTCCTTATCGCAACATGGGGCGTTTCGTGTACGATGGGCGCCATCGTCGGCGCCGTTGTCGATGTTCCCACCGCCATTGCAGCCTTTGTCTGCACCTCGCTCTTTATCTGCCTGCTCTTTTCGCAGCGGTTGTCGCGCGGTAACGTTGTCGCGGCGGTTTCGGGCGCGGTGTCCGTCGCCGTATGCAAGTTCTTGGGCCTCGCGAATATTGCCGTGCCGGCAAGTGTCGTGGTCGGCATTGCCATTGCGCTGGCGTGCGATACTGTATTTGACGGAAGAGGTGCCCGCGATGCCCGCTAACGAGTTCTTGGTTCTGTGGCTGTCGTCGTGGGCTGCTATCGCGTTCTTTCGCATCGCGCCGGCGTTCGCCTTGCGCGGGCGGACCCTGTCGCCCCGCATTACCGAGGCCCTGGGCTATATCCCGCCCGCTGCCTTTGCCGCGCTGGTCGCCAACGACTTGGTGAACCCCGGCGCGTTCGACGCGGGACTCTGGCCTGCCTTGGTTCCCTGGATTGCGGCCACCGGCGTCGTGGCGGTGGCAATCAAGACAAAGTCGATGTTGTGGTGCTGCGTTTCGGGCATCGTGTTCTATATCGTTTTGAGCCTCGTATAGGAGCAGGACGCGTTATCGTCCCGGCCTAACGAATCGAATTTCTCACCGAGGCGGTCTGCTTCTTCTGGTACCATGGTCAAACTTTACTGTAGCAAAGCGTGACGTGGGCTTTTGTTCTGCGTCAGCGGAAATGGGGGTTTCATGGCACAGGAAGCGACCGCCAGCGAGCAAAAGAAATTCAAGGTACCGCGCATCCCGGGCGACATCATGATCTATCCGATGATCGTCGGCCTTTTGCTCAATACCTTCTGCCCGCAGGTCTTTGAGGTCGGCGGCTTCTTTACGGCTGCCTGCCGCGGCGGCTCCAACACCATCGTTGCCGCGATCTTGCTGTTCGTGGGCGCCGGCATCAGCTTTAAGTCCACGCCGGGCGCCATCAAGACCGGCATCGTCGTGCTGATTCCTAAGCTTGTAGTGGCAGCCGCGCTGGGTCTGGGCGTCGCGTACTTCTTTAACGATAACTTCCTGGGCCTGAGCTCCGTGTCTATCATCGGCGGCATAACGTTTTGCAACATGGCGCTCTATACGGGCATCATGGGCGAGTTCGGCGATGAGTCCGAGCAGGGCGCTGTCGGTATCCTGTTCTTTACGGCCGGCCCCGCCGTCACGATGATCATCCTCGGTGTCTCGGGTCTCGCCAACATCCCCGTCGGCACCATCATCGGATCCATCCTGCCGCTTGTTATCGGCATGGTCCTGGGCAACTTGTTCCCGTTTATCAAGAATCTGCTGGTCCCCGGCGCCAATCCCGCGATCGCCGTTATCGGCTTTCAGCTCGGTGCGTCCATGAGCCTTTCGAGCTTTATCACCGGCGGTATTTCGGGCATCCTGCTGGGCCTCATCACGCTCTTTATCGTCGGTCCCATTACCTTTGCGTTCGAGCGCCTGTGCGGTGGTAACGGCAAGGCGGCCGTTGCCTGCTCCACTATCGCCGGCACGGCTATGACCACGCCGGTCGCCCTCGCCGAGGTCGCCCCGCGCTATGCCGAGCTTGCGCCCACTGCGTATGCGCAGATCGCCACTGCCGTCATCATCACGGCAATCATGGCTCCGATTCTGACCGGCTGGGTCGATAAGAAGTTCTGCCACGGCAAAGAGGATCTGTCGCCTGCCGGTGTCGAGGCCATCGAGGAGGCCGTCGCGACCGACATCGATGGCGAGTAATCGTCGACGCGAGTCAATCAAGCCGGCGTGCAATTCGCGCCGTTTGAGCGCCCGAACGAAAGCTGTCTTGCAGTGACGTTCGGGCGCTCTGCTATTATTCCCCTTGCCCCTGCGGAGTAGGGGTGTTTATTGCCCAGACACGAATCGGGCGATTCTGACCACTTGGATATTGAAGGGATGGCGTCTAGTGGTTAAGGCACTCAAGATTGAGATATTCCTGCTATGCATGATTGTTCTTATCGGGCTTGCCGCGCGAAGTCGCCACTCCTTGTTCTCGAGTACCCAGCAGTTATTGTTTAGTACGCTCGGTTACACCTCTGCCGCGTACATGCTATTCGATATAATCTGGACGCTTTCGGACGGTGTGGGCGGCACGCTGGGCATTGCTGCCAA
>USGN01000158.1 GCA_900554255.1 uncultured Collinsella sp.
GTCTGATAGCCACGGCTACGACACGCGCAGCCTGCGCCATATAGACCGTCGCCTGGGTGGGGACGCCGACTTTGCCGCCGTGTGCGAGACGCTGCACGTCCATGGCATCCGCGTGGTGCTCGATGCCGTCTTCAACCACGTCGGTCGCGGCTTTTGGGCCTTCCGTGATGTGCAGGAGCGCAAGTGGGATTCGCCGTACAAGGACTGGTTCCACATCAGCTTTGACGGTGACTCGTGCTACGGCGACGGCTTTTGGTACGAGGGCTGGGAAGGCCATTTTGAGCTCGTGAAGCTCAACCTACAAAACCCCGCTGTGGTCGATTACCTGCTCGAGTCTGTGCGCCGTTGGGCCGACGTCTTTGGTGTCGACGGCCTGCGCCTGGACGTTGCCTATATGCTCGACCGCGACTTTATGCGCCGCCTACACTCCTTTGCCCGTGAGCTCAAGCCCGACTTCGTGCTGATCGGCGAGACGCTCCACGGCGACTACAACCAGATCGTCAACGACGAGATGCTCGACTCCTGCACCAACTACGAGTGCTACAAGGGCCTGTACTCCAGCTTTAACTCGGTCAACATGTTCGAGATCGCCCATTCGCTGCATCGCCAGTTTGGCGGCGATCCGTGGTGCATCTACCGCGGCAAACACCTGCTGTCGTTTGTCGACAACCACGATGTGCCGCGCCTGGCGAGCATCCTGACGGACAAGTCCTGCCTGCGCCCCGCCTACGGCATGCTCTTTGGTATGCCGGGCATCCCGTGCGTCTACTACGGCAGCGAGTGGGGAATTGCCGGCGAAAAGGGCGGCCCCGATGGCGACTGGGCGCTGCGCCCTGCGCTCGATGAGCCTGCGCCCAACGAGCTGACGGCGTTCATCAAGCAGCTCACGTACCTGCGCTCGGCCGACGACGCGGCGGCCCGTGCTCTCAACTACGGTGCCTATCGCAACGTGGTGATTCAGAATAAGCAGCTGCTGTTCGAGCGCGCCTGCGACGGAGCGACGGTACTCGTGGCGGTCAATGCCGTGGACGAGCCCTATGCCTTTGGCGCCGGCGAGCTCAACGGGTCCTTTGTCGACCTGCTTGCCGACGACGTGCCCACGGTCGAGCTGGCGGGCTCCCTTGAGCTTGCGCCCTACGAGGTGCGTTATCTGTTGAGGGCCTAGGCCATGGCAGCGTCTGACGAGGGCTATCAACATATTGAGCATGGGTTTGAGCCCGTGTTTGACGAGCGCTCGCGCGTTTTGGTGTTGGGGTCGTTTCCCTCGGTGCTCTCGCGTGCCAATGCCTTCTATTACGGCAATCCGCAGAACCGCTTTTGGCGCGTGATGGCCGCGTGCCTCGGTGTGCCCGTGCCGCCCAACGAGGGCGATCCTTTGGCAAGCGGTGAGCCCGCGACGCTCGATGCCTCCATTGCCGCCAAGCGGGCCATGCTACTGAACGGCGGCGTGGCCCTGTGGGATGTGATCGAGAGCTGCGACATTAAGGGCTCGAGCGACGCGAGCATTCGTAACGTTGTGCCGGCACATATCGAGTGCATTGCCGGCGCAGCTCCCATTAAGCAGGTGATATGCAACGGTGGTACAGCTGGCCGGCTCTACAAGCGCTATCTACAAGAACGCACCGGGCTGCCCGCCATCGTCCTGCCCTCGACAAGTCCCGCCAATGCCGCCTGGCGCCTGGAGCGTCTCGTTGAGCGGTGGAACGGCGCCGCTGATTGGCGGGCTTCTTCGATTTAGCAGTTTGAGTGTTTGGCAAGACGTCTCATAACGGCGTGCCAGATCGGTGTGGGCAGTGCAGGCTCGGCGCGTACCATGCCGTCGGTGTCGGCGCCGCCCGTTGCTGCGCCACCGAGCTTCTGCGCGTGTTCGACGGAACACCCCATGCGAACGGCGCCCACGAGCTTGTCCATGGCCTCCGAAAACGGTCGTCGCAAGAGTCCCATGCGCGGGGAGCGACGAAGCGCCGCAATGCCGCTGCCGGCGCAGATGACAACGCCGCCACACCACAATTGGCCCTGGCGTTCGCATGCCTTGTGCAGACGAACGGCGGCCCCACGCGCCTGTTCAGCGCCCTCTTGTGCGGCTCGAATCACGGCATAGACACGCGTTCCCGTACTGCCAAAGCGATCGAGTATCTGCTCGACAGCGATCATAGCCTCATCATCAAATGCATCATCAACAGCGAGCACGATGCCATCGGCTGCACCGGCGTCATTTGCCTTCAGGTCGATCGGGCGGGGGAGTGCAGTGCCAGAAAGCCGGGCATAGGCGGCGATGGCATCCTGCAGGTCCCAGAGCAAAAACTCAAGATCGACGCTCTCGGGAATACTGATATACGCAATGGTTTGCAGCGTTTTGGGCTTATCGCCGCGTGCGGTCGTCTCCATGTCATCTCCTTTCCGGCTTGTTTCCGTTTAGGTTACACCGTCTGGCGGCGCCTCGCCGCGCTATCCTAGTGCAACCCTTACGAAAGGAACGCCATGCGTCTGCCTATGAACACCTCGCTTGCCACGCTCAAGCCTTCCGGCATCCGTCGGATTAACGCGCTCGCCGCCCAGCACCCAGGGTGCATCGCGCTTGCGCTCGGCGAACCCGATTTTCCTACGCCCGATGTGATTGGCGCCGAGGTGACGGCCTCGCTCGACCGCGGCGACACGCACTATCCGCCCAACAACGGCCGTCCCGCCCTGCGTGAGGCGTTGTCTGCCTACATGGGGGACGCGGGCCTTACGTTTTCGGCCGACGAGGTCATCCTGACCGACGGCGCGACCGAGGCCCTGTCGGCAACATTTATGGCTATGCTCAACCCCGGCGACGAGGTCATTATCCCCACGCCGGCCTTTGGCCTGTACGAGAGCGCCGTCGTGGCCAATCACACCAAAGCGGTCTTTTTGGATACGGAGCCTGCGCAATTCCAGATTGACGAGGATGCGCTTCGCGCCTGCGTGACGCCGGCGACCAAGGCCATCGTCATCTGCACGCCCAACAATCCTACGGGCTGCATCCTCAATGCGGCATCGCTCGACGCCGTGGCACACGTGGCAGAGCAGGCGGGCATATACGTAATCTGCGACGACGTATACAACCATCTGGTCTATGTGGATGGCTACGAGCGCTTTGCCCAGCGCCACCCGGAGCTACGCGAGCAGACAGTGGTCATCGAGAGCTTCTCCAAACCTTGGGCCATGACCGGCTGGCGTTTGGGCTGGCTCGCAGCGGCAGCTCCCGTCATCGCCGAGATCGCAAAAGCCCACCAATACTTAGTATCGAGCGCCGTTTCATTTGAGATGGACGCAGCAGCGCGAGCCCTGACCGTCGACCCAGCCCCCATGCTCGAAGTCTACCGAGCCCGCCGCGAACGCGTGCTCGCAGCCTTAGACGCCATGGGCCTCGACGTGGTAGAGCCCGCAGGAGCCTTCTACACTTTCCCGAGCATCAAAAAGTTCGGCCTAACCAGCGAAGCCTTCTGTATCAAAGCCATCAAAGAAGCAAACGTAGCCCTAGTCCCGGGCGACTGTTTCGGCACCGAAGGCCACATCCGCCTCAGCTACTGCGTAAGCGATGAAAACCTGGACGAAGGTCTCCGCCGCCTGTCCAACTTCGTTTCAACCCTGTAGCCATCAGGGACGCAACACATCAGCCCACCGACCCAAGCATTATGAGTGGGGGCGTCAGCCAACGAAAACCCGGGCTGCCCAAAGTCAACGCAGGCACGCGCCGCCGAAGGCCAGGCGCAAGGTTTTCGTAGATTCCGCACGAGCCGAAGAGCACTTAATGTGCTCTTCGTGCGAGC
>USGN01000159.1 GCA_900554255.1 uncultured Collinsella sp.
GCGGTGGCTTTAGCGGCAACGATGAGCGTGAGCAGACGCTCAACCAGCTGCTGACCGAGATGGACGGCTTCGATAACCACAAGGGTATTGTCGTTCTCGCTGCTACCAACCGTCCCGACAGCCTTGATCCGGCCCTGTTGCGCCCCGGTCGTTTTGACCGCCGCATCCCCGTCGAGTTGCCCGATCTGACCGGCCGTAAGAACATCCTCGAGCTCCACGCCAAGAGTGTGAAGACCGAGCCGCCGATCGATCTGACCGCGATTGCCCGCGCCACGCCCGGTGCCTCGGGCGCCGACCTGGCCAATATCATCAACGAGGGCGCCCTGCGCGCCGTTCGCGAGGGTCGCAAGCGCGCCACGCAGGATGACTTTGAGGAGTCGGTGGAGGTCGTCATCGCCGGTCAGCAGCGCAAGTCCACGGTGCTGTCCGACCACGAGAAGCAGGTCGTTTCCTACCACGAGATCGGCCATGCCATCGTCGCTGCCCGCCAAAAGGGTTCCGCGCCGGTTACCAAGATCACCATCGTGCCGCGCACGAGCGGTGCTCTTGGCTATACCATGCAGGTCGAGGAGGACGAGCGCTTCCTGACGACACGCCAGGAGGTCTTGGACAAGCTTGCCGTCTACTGCGGTGGTCGCGCGGCCGAGGAACTCATCTTTGGCGAGATGACGACCGGTGCCGCCAACGATATCGAACAGGCCACCAAGCTCGCCCGCAACATGGTGACGCGCTTTGGTATGTCCGATGAGTTTGGCATGATGGCGCTCGGTACCGTTCAGAATGCGTACCTCAACCAGGACACGTCGCTCACCTGCGCCCCCGGTACGGCCGAGCGCGTGGACGCTATTGTCGCCAAGCTGATCGAGGATGCGCACGACCGCGCTCTGCAGATCCTGAAGGAGAACAAGTTCAAGCTCCACGAGCTGGCTCGTTATCTGTACAAGAAGGAGACGATCACGGGCGAGGAGTTTATGAATCTCCTCACGCGCGAGAATCCGCTGATGCCGAAGCAGCAGTAATACTAGTTACGCAATGTCAATCGCCCCATTTGAGTGTCCATCTCAAATGGGGCGTTTTGCGTGGGGAGTGTTGTATATGAAGATCGTGGTGAGCGCCTGTTTAATGGGCGAGAGCTGCAAGTATAACGGGCTCGACAACTATCATCGAGAGCTGGTCGAGGCTTGCGAGCGCACGGGGACCGAGGTCCTCTTGGTGTGCCCTGAGGTCTTTGGCGGCCTGCCCACGCCGCGCAAGCCGTCCGAGATTGTGAACGGCGAGGTCCGTACCTGCGAGGGTACCTCAGTCGATCGCGAGTTTCGCCAGGGTGCTCAGCGCGCGCTTGATATGTGCGAGCAGGCAGGCGGACCGGAAGAGATAGTCGCGTGCATCCTGCAGGACCGTAGTCCCTCGTGTGGCGCAGGCCGCATCTACGACGGAACGTTCAGCGGTACGCTCACCGTGGGCAACGGTGTTTTCGTCGACCTGCTCCTGCGCCACGGCTACCGTGTGATCCCGGCAAGCGAGTTCGACCCCAGCATGTTGGAGCAATAAAAAACCACCACAAAGGTGCCTGTCCCCTTTGTGGTGGTTTTGGGCTAGAGCTAGAGGGTGTGGCCGTAGGCGTCGGCGGCCTTGATAGCGGCGGCGAACTTCTCGTCGGTGAAGGGCTCCGGGTTGCCTTGCTTCCACTCGTTGGTGGCGTGCGCGTACTCGCACAGGGCCGGGATATCGGACTCGGAAAGCCCGACCTGCTCAAGCGTCACGGGCAGCCCCATCTGCTTGTTAAAGGCAGCGTAGCGCTTAAGGTTCTCGGTGTCGCCCGTGTAGGCGAACAACACGAGCACGCCCAGGCTCACGACCTCGCCGTGCAGGTAGGTGCCCTCACGCGGAATGCTGCATGTGGCGTTGTAGAACGCGTGCGCCACGCTCGAGTTGTAGTAGTAATCGTTCTGGTTGGTCAGGTTCGAGACATAGCCCGTGTTGACCACGATGTCGAGCGCGATCTGCTTGACGGCCTCGCTCGACAGATTCTGGCGCACATCCTCAAGACCCTGCACACCATAGGTAAACAGCGGCTCGGAGCAGGTGTGGGCGAGTGCCAGGCCAAGACCGGCGGTGTGCTCCAAATCACCGGCGCTCGTGGCGTACTCGACCTCGGGCTGCTTAGACAGGGCATCGCCTACGCCGGCCCAGAAATACTCTGCCGGTGCCTCGGCGATGATCTTGGGGTTGATGAAGATGTGCGCCGGTCGGTTGGGGTACGAATAGCCCTCGAGCGAGCCGTCGTCGTTGTACACGACGGCAATGGCGGTCGCAGCGGAGCAGTTGGAGCAAATCGTCGGCACCGTAAAGACGATCTTCTTGAGCTCGATGGCTGCGGTCTTCACGGTGTCGAGCGCCTTGCCGCCGCCGCATGCGATAAGCACGTCAGCTTCCTGGCAGGCAGGGGTATTCACGACCTTGGCGATATTGGCACGCGTACTGTTGGTGCCGTAGACGCGCGTCTCCAGAATTTCGACGTCGGTACCCGCCAGCGCAGCTTCGATACCGGGAAGTGCTGCGGCCAGTGCCCGCTTGCCACCGATGATCGCGACCTTCTTCGCGCCGTACTCGGCCAGCGCGCCGGGCAGCTCGTCAAAGCAATCCTCGCCAACGGTGTAGTCGCTCATTCCAATCGTGCGCATAGCAACCTTCTTTCGTTCGATAAAGTGCTTTCAGGTATTTTGCTCCAAGAGAAGGTCCACAGCCGCGAGAAATTTCGAACGTATAAAACCAGTGTTGAGGGTTTTTTGCCGACGCGGAACGTGCTAGTATACACCGCATAAGCGTTGATGGGGACGAGTAGTCGGCCGTCCGCATGCTACAGAGAGCGGGAAGCGCTGAGAACCCGTGCATGCGACCGATGAAAATCACCCCGGAGCTGCGGTCCCAACGGACGTGCCGCGCAGGTTCGTCTTAGTAGACATCGCCGAGATGGTCGTCGATACAGGCCAGCCGAGTAACGGATGCGAGCGCGCGGCGACGCGGGTGAGGGCATCTAAGCTGGGTGGTTAAGCGAAGAGCTTTTGCGGGCACGCTGCCCGTTTTGTGGCGCTTCGTCCCAGCTTGTAGGGACGGGCGCTTTTTTGGTGCCCAGAGGGCGTGCGCGCCCATGACAAGAAAGGGGTACCGTGGCAAACGAGTACAAGCAGACGATGAATCTGCCCAAAACCGGATTTCCCATGCGTGCCGGTCTTTCCAAGTCCGAGCCCAAGCGACTCAAGGACTGGCAGGACAACAAGGTCTACGAGCAAGTTCTAAAGAAGAACGAGGGTCACAAGAAGTTCGTGCTGCACGACGGTCCTCCGTACGCCAACGGCCCGATCCACATCGGCCACGCCATGAACAAGATCTCCAAGGACATGATCAACCGTTACTGGATGATGCAGGGCTGCGAAGTTCCCTATGTCCCCGGTTGGGACTGCCACGGTCAGCCGATTGAGCACAAGGTCGAGGAGAAGCTCGGCACCGAGAAGTTCAACCAGACCTCCACGGCTAAGATCCGCGAGCTTTGCAATAAGTTCGCTGTCGAGAACATCGAGTTGCAGAAGGCCGGCTTCCGTCGCCTTGGCGTGCTTGGCGACTGGGACAACCCGTATCTGACGCTCTATCACCAGCATGACGCCGCCGACATCGAGGTCTTCAAGGCCATGTTCGACAAGGGCATGATCTATCGTGGTCACAAGCCCGTTCACTGGTGCAAGCACTGCCACACCGCGCTCGCCGAGGCCGAGATTGAGTACTCCGACGAG
>USGN01000160.1 GCA_900554255.1 uncultured Collinsella sp.
CGCTCGGCCGGCCCTTGGGCCTCGGGCGCAGGGCCTCCGCGCCGCCCTCGCGGTAGAGCGCGCACCATCTCTTGAGCGGCGCCAAGGACATGACCCCGAACGCCTCCATGGCGTCCCGCTTGCTCATGCCGCCGTCGACGACGGCGGAGGCGGCGGCGACCTTCTGCTCGTATGTGTACCTGCCCTGCTTTCCGTCCATGCGCAGCAGCACCTCGCTCCCGAATGCGCGGTATATCTCCTGCCATCTTCTCACGGCTTCCGCTGGAAGCGAAAGGGCAATCGCGGCAGATTTATACCCGTGCCCGAGCTCGAAGAGCCCTATGGCCGCTTTCCTGGCCTCGATATCATGCTTCACTCTCAAATCAACGCGCATAAAGAAAGCCTCCCATTTCTCATGTCCAAGAAATGGGAGGCAGTTCAAGATGCGCGATCGGCCCTTTTTAGTTGCTTGGCTGCAGAGCTTATGAGAAGCGAGCGCTTACAGGCGGTCCTTGTTCTCGGCCTTAACGGCGTGCGCCTGCTGAACAAAGAACAGGTCGTACACCACGATGACAAAGGCGACGATATTGACGGAGCTGCCGCCGAGCGCGGGAAGCGTGAGCACGGCCTGGACGAGCGTGGCGACCGCGGCAACGATACCGAGCTTAAACGCGCCATCCACCTGCGAAGGCTTGTTGGCGCCCTTGATACCCGCAACACCTGCGGCAAGGTCGACAAGGCCCTTGGCGACCAGCACGACCGCGGCGAGCATGGCGTTCGACCCGTACGTGGAATCGAGGTTGCCGGTCGCGATGCCGGCGATTCCAATGACGAGACTGGCGATGCCCAGAACAAAATAAATCAGGGCAAGGATTTTGAGTGTCTTGCGAGCGGCGCTCATAGCTGGTCCTTTCGATGCGGGCGCGGAGAATCTGTCGCGCCCAGGTTGCGGCACATATCGTGAAGCACATTGTAGTTCAACGGGGCGATGCATGCGTTTGAAAGCGTCTCTTGCCTGTACGGTCCAACCTTTCAAAAAGGAAAGCTGGACGTAAGCCAAATCGATGGCAGCTCATGTGCGGCGCTGCGATGATGAGGCCGTAACAAGGAGCTGGTCTCAAGGAGGAGTCATGATGTACGGAGCAGGGCAAGTGCGTGAGCCGCGGTCGTTGGGAAGGCGCATGGGTGATTCTGTGATCGCTGCCGTGTGCACGGGATTGATGGCGGTGCTTTGCATTGGGATGCTGTGGGCCATGTCGCATGTGGGACAATAGCGGACGGTTGGGTGCTGGCATAAACGGCGCCCACGTATTCGTTTTGCTTGTTAAGGAGTACCCATGGGCGTCGTCGATCCCTTTTCTGTTGCTCGGGCCGCGGGGCTTGAGCTGACCGGGAAGCCCGAGGGCCTCACGCTCACCGACGGTACGATGGAGCTGCGTGCCGGTTTTACCCGCATGCTGCCACGACTCAAGCAGGGCCGTTTGCAGCAAGAGCTACTGGTGAAGGCTGCGCGCACAAAAGGCATCGAGCAACCATGGGCGATTGATGCCACGGCGGGCTTTGGCGAGGATTCGCTACTGCTGGCTGCCGCGGGCTTTACCGTCGATCTGTATGAGCAGGATTGCGTGATCGCGGCGCTCCTCAAGGATGCCCTGGATCGCGCGGCAGATGATCCGGCGCTTGCGGCTGCCGTGGCTCGCATGCGCCTTCATGCGGGCGAGGACAGCATTGCCGGCCTTCGCCATACAGCTGAGCTGATCGAGCAGGGCGAGCTCGCGGCTCCCGACGTGGTGTATCTGGACCCCATGTTTCCCGAGCGCGCCAAAAGTGCGGCGGTCAAAAAGAAGTTCCAACTCTTGCACCATCTGGAACGGCCATGTACCGATGAGGAGACGCTGGTCGAAGCCGCGCTTGCGGTGCACCCGCGCAAGGTCGTTATCAAGCGGCCGGTGAAGGGCCCGCTGCTTGCCGGCGTTAAGCCGAGCTATCAACTTGCGGGCAAGGCCGTTCGTTACGATGTTTTGGTGCCGCCACGTCCGTCGTTTGCCGAATAGCGCTCAACGCGCGGGTGCAGCGCGACCTATTTCCAAGGGTGCGACGTCAGGTGCCAGCCGCCGCAGTATTCACATTTGTAGCAGGCCAAACCACGCCGCCCGCGGTTTTCGCAGTCGGCCATAACTGCCTCGGCCTCGGCGCGTGTGTCGTAACGGTTTTTGCGTTCGCACGACTTGTAACGCCAGGCTTCATCGCGCTCGGCGTCTAGGGTGTTTCGCCGCTCGTCCTCGCGCGCAAACAGGTCGCTCATATCGCCGCCGGTAGCAGCGCCCAAAAACTCGCTTTTGGCCTTTGACCAGGCGGCTCGCTTTTTACTTCCCATCTGCTTCGCGCCCCTCTCCAAACGCTGGTATCATTGCCCAATCAAAGTGATACCAATAAACGTGAGGTCGCCGCGTGATGATCAGAAAAACCCTCGATACCGACATTCCCGCCGTCATGGCTATCTATGACGCAGCCCGCGCCTTTATGCGCGCACATGGCAACGCCACGCAGTGGCCCGAGGGCACGCCTTCTGCCGAGCAGCTGGCTGCCGATATCGCCGCCGATGGCAGCTATGTGTGCGAAGTCGACGGCCGCGTGGTGGCGACGTTTGCCTTTTTGCCGGGCCCGGACGAGTGCTATGACGTCATTGAGGATGGTCAATGGCGCAGCGACGCTCCGTACGCCGTGCTGCACCGCGTGGCATCCGACGGTACCGCGCACGGTATCGCGGCCGCGATGTTTGCCTTTGCCAAGGAGCGTGCCGATCACCTGCGTATCGACACGCATCAGGACAACCTGCCCATGCAGGGAGCCATCGCCAAGGCCGGGTTTAAGCGCGCCGGTATCGTATATGTGTCGGACGGTACGCCGCGCGTCGCGTTTTATTGGCTGCGCGAGGCGTAAGAGCGACGCCTCATATCAATAATTCGCGCGAACGAAAATGGTCCCACCCGGGGCCATTTTCGTTCGCTGCGCTGTTTTGCAAGCCGGCTTTCGCAAGGCGCGAACCTACGAAAATCGCCGCGCGGCAACGCGGGGCGATGAGCTCGGTCGGGGGATAGGGCCCGCTTCGCCCGCCGGCCCGTAAATTGTATCATCCAGTGTGGAACGAGGACGCCCGTTGCCGCGTGCGATGGGCTTGCAATAAGAGGAGAGCCATGTCGAAGCAAGCGGTCGTTGGAATCTTGGCGCATGTCGATGCCGGCAAGACCACGCTGGCCGAGGCCATGCTGTTCAACGCGGGTCGCATTCGCAAGCGCGGCCGCGTGGACGATGGTGATTCGCATCTGGACACTGACGCGATCGAGCGCGAGCGCGGCATCACGATTTTCTCGTCGCAGGCCGTACTCGACCATGGCGATACCCACGTCATGCTCGTGGATGCACCGGGGCATGTCGATTTTTCGGCCGAGGCGGAGCGCACATTGCGCGCGCTGGACTACGCGATTTTAGTTGTGGGCGCCAACGACGGCGTGCAGGGGCACACCGAAACCCTGTGGCGCCTGCTTGCACGCTATGACATCCCGACGTTCATCTATATCAACAAAATCGATTTGGAGAATCCCGGCCGCGATGTTTTGCTGGCACAACTTGGGCAACGTCTTTCCGAGGGCTGCCTGGATGCCAACGAACTGCTGACGGGTGGTGGCGTTCAGGAAGACGCTGCCGCGTTAGACGAAGAAGCGCTCGAGG
>USGN01000161.1 GCA_900554255.1 uncultured Collinsella sp.
CCTGCCGATGCCCTGCCGCCGGTGGTGGCGGAGCGCCGCGAGCGCTATCGGGCTGCCGGCATTGCGACAGACGAGGCTGAGCTCGCTGCCGGCGTTGCCGACGAGCAGGGGCGTGTGGATGCTTCTGTGGGCGGCTACAACCGCGCGGTACGTCGTCTGTACGGCCCCGGTACGCCATGGGGCGAGGTTGCCGAGTGGCAGATGGCAACGATGGAGGAGCTTGAGCGCCAGCAGCGCATCAACGAGACGGCGAAGCATCGCGTGGTGGGGCTCGTTATCGAGACCCGGCCCGATGCCGTGACGCCACAGGCGCTCACGCTCATTCGTCGCCTGGGCTGCACCAAGATTCAGATGGGCATCCAAAGCCTTGACCAGCACCTGCTCGATATCAACGAGCGTCGCATTTCGGTGGCGAAGATCGAGCGGGCGTTCTCGCTTGCGCGCCTGTTTGGCTTTAAGATCCACGCGCATTTTATGCTCAACTTGCTGGGCGCTACGCCCGAGGGGGACAAACGCGACTACGAGCGCTTTATGACCGAGGGCGCCTTTATGCCCGACGAGGTCAAGGTCTACCCGTGCGCGCTCATCGAGGGCTCGCGTCTGGTGGGCTGCTATGAGCGTGGCGAGTGGTGCCCCTATACCGAGGACGAGCTGCTCGATGTGTTGGCCAACGACATCGTGGTGACGCCGGCGTTCTGCCGTATCAGTCGCATGATCCGCGACTTTAGCTCCGACGACATCATGGTGGGCAACAAGAAGCCCAACCTGCGCCAGCTCGTTGAGAACCGCCTGGCTGCTCAGGGTGACGGTACGACAGTGCGTGAGATTCGCTATCGCGAGATCAGCACGGCGGGCGCCGACTTGGATGAGCTATCTCTTGATGAGGAAGTGGCGTACGAGACGCCGGTGACTTACGAGCGCTTTTTGCAGTGGGTGACGCCGCGGGGCAAGATCGCGGGCTTTTTGCGGTTGTCGCTGCCCGACCATTCGTTTGTTGCCGCGCATGCGGACGAGTTGCCGACGACGCCGGACGAGGCGATGATTCGCGAGGTACACGTGTATGGCATGGCGGCACGCGTGGGGGATCAAGGCCAGGCGGCGCAGCATCACGGGTTGGGGCGTTTGCTCGTAGAGCGTGCGTGCGAGATTGCCCGGGATGTGGGTTATGCGCGTATCAACGTGATTAGCGCGATTGGCACACGCGAGTACTATCGCCATCTTGGATTTTATGACCATGGCCTTTATCTGCAAAAGGAGCTCTAGATGAACAAGCCGAGTGTTTCTGCCGGCATCGTTGCCGGCGTTGCTCTGGGGGCCGCGGCGCTTGGCACGGCCGCTGTCGCTGTCCGTGCTGCCTGTCTGCAGGTTGCGAGGACCCGCAATGGGTTGGCGCGTGTGAAGCGCGTGCACGATGAGGGCGGCGATGAGATTCGCGTGCTCGTGCAGGGCGGCGTCTACCAAAGCGCAAGCTATGTTGGCGATCGTTGGGCAGAGCCCGTCTTTGCGTATTATCGTGCATTTGACGATGTGTTTGAGGCCGAGGACGCAATGCGTGACGCTTATGGTCACGGTATCGACCGTACGCTTATGCTGGGCGGCGGTGGGTTTGCCTATCCCAAGTTCGCGCTGATGTCGCACGAGAGCTTGCGCATGGACGTCATTGAGTACGATGCCGAGATTACGCGCCTGGCGCGCCGTTGGTTCTACCTGGACGAGCTGGAGCGCACGGTGGGCGATCGCCTGCGAGTGATTACCGCTGAGGCTCGCTCGTATCTGGGCGTGACGAGTGTGGGCCATCGTCGCTACGACGTGGTCGTGAGCGATTGCTTTGGCGGTGCCGAGCCCGTACGCGAGCTGGCGACGGTTGAGGCGTTGCGTTTGGTGCGGGGCAGCCTAAATGTCGGTGGCGTCTACGTTGCCAATATCGTGAGTGCAAACGAGGGGAGCGATGTGGCGTTCCTGCGCGACTGTGCCGCCACGGCACTCGAGGTATTCGTCCACGCCTGGGTGGTCCCGTGTGGCGATGCGAAGTTCGGCGGCGAGGAAAACTATCTGCTCATCGCCAGCGACGGCGACTATGCCTTTGCCGAAGCCGTGCCCTTCGACGCTGACTTTCTCGGCACCGTCCTTCACGACAAGTAAGTCTCCCCGTCCCAAAAAGACTGGTCTTAGGCGTGGTCGCGCCAGCTGAGGACGCGCTGCTTCATTCCCTCGATGTCGAGCACGCCTTCGGCGAAGCCTTTGCGCACGAGCTCCTCGGGAACGTACTCGTCGTAGCGGTCAAAGTAAGGCACCTCGCCGGGATAGACGAGCTCGATGGGGTCGAAGTCCTTCTCGGCCTCGGCAGCGAGCACCTCAAAGAACGTCTCCTCGTCGGCCTCCATCTTAAACTGCATAAAGTATGGACGCGACGGGTCGAGCCCACGGAGGCCCAGCTCTGCGGCGCATTTAATCTTGAGCATGCGTTCGAGCGCCAGGAAGGCATAGCTGCCCAGCCACGGGAAGAGCACCCAGGTGTCACCGCCCAGGTTGATGAGCGGCTTGGTCCCGGTACCCGAAATCTCAGCCGTATGGCGTGCTTGGGCCAGACGAGCCCGCGCGTTACCCATGAGGTATGGATACACCGCATGCTCGTTGAGCGCCTGGCGCATGCGCTCGAGCACATGCGTATTGATGTCTCCGGGGCAGTCGCCAAAGTAGGCGGGAACACGGCCTTTTACCTGCGTGGCAAAGACGGTATGACGCTTCCAGTCCACTTCTTCGACAATCCAGCAGTGACCAGCGATGGCAATACGCTCTCCGGGCGGTGGTGGGTTGACGATGGTGCCCAGCTCGGCCGATTCGCTGCGGACCGTGAACTCCTCGTTTTCCTGAAACACGGCGTAGAACTTAAAGTTGTTGATGACGCGCTCACCCGCGAGGCCCACGATAAGCCCAGCACCCTCGGTGACCTGGATGTGGTCAATCTTGATGAGGTGGCGCAGCAGTACGCGATAGTCATCGGCCGAGACGCGGTGGAAATAGCTGAGCGTGAGCACGCGCTGGGCAAGCTCTGCCGGCGTGAGCTCGCCGGTGCTGGCGAGCGTCGACATCGTCTGGTGGTAGAGCAAACTGTAGGGGAGTCGATCGAGCTCGGGTGGCTCGACCCACTTTTCCTCGCGATAGAGTTGTACGAGCGCGATGCCCTGAAGGAGCTTCCAGGGAATCGTCTCGGGCATCATCGTGCGCGGCTCGGGTTCCTCCTCGCGCATGACAAACCACATCTCGGGCGGAAGGTCGCGACGGCCTGTGCGCCCCATGCGCTGCAAAAAGGAGCTGACGGTAAACGGCGCATCGATCTGGAAGGCACGCTCCAGGCGACCGATATCGATACCGAGCTCAAGCGTAGAGGTGGTGACGGTTGTCTGTGCCTGCTCCTCGTCTCGCATGAGCTCTTCGGCCGTCTCGCGCAGCGATGCCGAAAGATTGCCGTGGTGGATAAGGAAGCGGTCGGGCTCGCGCCGGCTTTCGCAGTAGCTGCGCAGCATGGAGCACACGGCCTCGGCCTCCTCGCGCGAGTTGGCAAAGACCAGGCACTTGCGGCCGCGGGTATGTTCAAAGATATAGCCCATGCCGGGGTCGGCGTTGTCGGGTGCGGTATCGGTGGGGTTGAGCAGTGCCTGCTCGGTCGCTCGTGGGATGTCG
>USGN01000162.1 GCA_900554255.1 uncultured Collinsella sp.
GCCCTGACGCGAGAGCTCACCCGGCCCCTGAACATACCGGCCGGGACCGCCATAAACCATGGGAAGCGCCATACGAGAATCCGCCCTTTCATCAACAACAATTGGTGCAAAGTAACCTGACCCCTTTGCACCATAGCAAAAAGGGGCAAAGCCGTCTGTCGGCTTTACCCCTTCCTTACCTTAGTTTACTCATCCATAAGGTAGTAGTGACCCAGTGCGTCGGCACCCAGGATGGCGTTGGCGACCATCTCAGGCGTCACCTCAAACGGCATGTTGCACATGGTGTCATCGGGCGCGCAGGCGGCCTCGGCAACAATCATGGCCTTCTCGCGCGTAACCTCGGCAACGCCAAGTTCCTTCATCGTGACCGGCAGGCCCAGCTCAATGCAGAAGCCCAAGACTTCCTCGAGCTTCTCGGTCGGGGCGTCCTCGAGTACCAGCTGGACAATAGTACCAAAGGCGACCTTCTCGCCGTGATACATGCTGTGGCACTCGGGCAGCATCGTCAGGCCATTGTGGATGGCATGAGCAGCAGCGAGGCCCGAGCTCTCAAAGCCAATGCCCGAAAGCAGCGTATTGGCCTCAATGATGTGCTCGACGGCAGGCGTGAGAGCACCCTTCTCCAGCGCGACCTTGGCCTTGACGCCATCGGCCATAAGCGTCTCGTAGCAGAGCTTGGCGAGCGCCAGGCCGGCCATTCCGCCCTTACCGCCGGCGCAAGTGCCACCGTCGGCATCGTGCGTCGCCTGGGCCTCAAAGTAGGTTGCGAGCGCATCGCCCATACCGGAAACCGTCAGGCGCACCGGGCTCGCCGCGATAACCGTCGTATCCATCAGGACGATATTGGGGTTTGCTTTAAGGAAGAGGTACTTGTCGAACTGGCCGTCATCGGTATAGAGCACCGAAAGCGCCGAACACGGTGCATCGGTCGAGGCGATGGTGGGGCAAATGATAACCGGGGACTCCAGGTAATAGGCGACGGCCTTCGCGGTGTCGAGGATCTTGCCGCCACCGACGCCGACGATGATGTCGCAACCGTTGTCACGGGCGAGCGCAACCAGGCGATCGACCTCGCCCTTGGAGCACTCGCCGTTAAAGTCCTCAAACAGCAGCTCGGCCTTGGCCTCGGCAAAGCCGCCCTCGATCTTGGCACCGACGCGCTTCTTGCCCGAAGGCGTCACGATGACGAGGGCCTTAGCGCCGAGCGGCTCGACATAGGAGCCGAGCTTGGCGAGCTCGTCCGGACCCTGGATGTACTTGCTGGGGCTATTGAAAATTGCAGCCATAACTATCCCATTCTCTAAAAGAAAAAAGAAAGGGGCTCCGTACGGATACGTGCGGAGCCCCTCGTTACGATAACAAGAGTCGATTAGAAATCGATGTCGGTGTCGTAGTAGCAGGCCTTGAGGATCTTCTCGAAGTCGGCAGCCTTGGTCTCACGCGGGTTCTCCGGCGTGCAGGCGTCCTGCTCGGCGTTCGCGGCGATCTCGGGCAGCTTGGCGAGGAACTCCTCCTCGGAAACCATCTGCGGGTTCTCGGCGTCGACCTTCACGCCACCATTCGCGTAATCCTTGATGGACTGCGGAATGTTGAGCTGGTCGTTGAGGTCGCGGATCTTCTGGACGAGTGCAGCGATGAGCTCCTCGTTGGTCTCGCCGGGAAGGTGCAGGATCTCCTTGGCCACGTAAGCATAACGCTCGGCAGCACGCGGGTCCTTGGAGTTCCACTGGATGACCTTGCCCAGGTACATGGCGTTAGCAGCACCGTGGATGATGTGACCGTTCTCAAAGGCTGCACCGGTCTTGTGAGCCATGGAGTGAACGATGCCCAGCAGGCCCGAGGAGAAGGCGATACCGGCGATGCACTGAGCCTCGTGCATATGCTGACGGGCCTCATGGTCGCCAGCATAGGACTTGGGCAGCCACTCGACGATCTCGCGGATGCCGTGCAGAGCGTTGGCGTCGGTGAACATAGAGGCGCAGGTGGAAACGTAGGCCTCCATGCAGTGGGTCAGAGCATCCATGCCGGTGTGAGCGCACAGCTTGGCGGGCATGGTGTAGGTGAGCTCGGGGTCGACGATGGCGACATCAGGGGTGATGTTGAAGTCGGCCAGCGGGTACTTGATGCCCTTGGCGTAGTCGGTAATGACGGAGAACGCGGTGACCTCGGTAGCGGTGCCGGAGGTAGAGGAGATGGCGCAGAAATGAGCCTTCTGACGCAGCTCGGGGAAGCTGAACGGCTGGATGATGTTGTCGAAGGACTCCTCGGGATACTCGTAGAAGACCCACATGGCCTTAGCGGCATCGATGGGCGAGCCGCCGCCGATGGCGATAATCCAGTCGGGCTCGAACTCGCGCATGGCCTCGGCGCCCTTCATGACCGTCTCGATGGACGGGTCGGACTCGACGCCCTCGAACAGCTTGACCTCCATGCCGGCCTCTTTGAGGTCGGCCTCGACGTCCTGCAAGAACCCGCCGCGGCGCATAGAGCTGCCGCCAGAAACGATGATGGCCTTCTTGCCCTTGAGGTTCTTCACCTCGTGGCGAGCGCCCTCACCAAAGTACAGATCGCGAGGATTGGTAAAACGTCCCATACTGTGCCTCCTAAACAAGCCCCTCTTAGACTTGCGTATATAACGGAGCACCCGATTGGCTCCGTTAGGACCGTTTGCGCGTTGCCGGCGATGACAATGCGCGATGTCTAAACGTCTCAACGCTCAGACAAACACTATTTTACCGTTCTGGTTGGTCAGTTATTCACCTAAAGCCGCCAATGATGAAACGTTTTTTCTATCCTGGAACCTCTAGCGTTGCGGTTATTGTCCCAAGCTGGGCAAACGCTTTATCAAGGTTGACTACATACCCCGGGCAGGACTGTGTCCCTCTAAAATATGCACCGTTCGCCGCCAAAAATCGACCGTTTGCGGTACCGTGATACCACTCGGTCGTCCAAGGTGCCGACATTTGTGCGACATCCGTCTTCGTGGTGCAAAGGTGCAAGTCCAAGTGCGGCACCCCCGGTGTGCCACATGCGGGTAAACTAGAACCTTATATAGAGACATTTGAACCCTAACCGCAGCAAAGGAGGCCCCATGGCATTCGATCCCATTCAAGAGGATTGCCATCGCCTCGTTCTTGAGGCCTTGCGCCGCGACAATATCCCGCTCACTGACGGCCCCGCCGTCGAGCGTCTAATGGAGCAATTCACCCGCAACCCCGCGCCGCTCATCGTGCACGATTGCGACCGCGCCGGACATCTAATTGCCAAGGTGGTCGAGGCCGTCGACTACCGCATTCCCTTTATCCCCGACGATACCCAGGCCGAGCAGGAAGAGGCCGCTGCCGAGAACATGCTCCGCGAGGCAGCCGCGCTCGATCCGGCAAACTGGGATGCCCAGCGCATGCTGACGGCCCTCACCGCCGACTCCAACGAGGAATACGTGCAGTATCTGGTGTCCAAGCGCGATGAAGTCGAGCATGATCTGGCGCTCAAGATCGCCTCGGCGCAGGACCCCTATGAGCGTGAGGCCGCAGGCGATCTTATGCGCCGCCCCTACCTGCGCTGGCTTGCCGCCCTTGCGTCGCGCGCCCTCATTAGCGGCCGCTATCGCATGTCGCTGGAGGCAGCGAATCGCAGCTTGGACTTTGCCCCCAACGATCCGGCCGGCGTTCG
>USGN01000163.1 GCA_900554255.1 uncultured Collinsella sp.
TCCGCCTCCGAGAGCCGCGCCCACTTCTCCGGCTCGTCGTAGAACAGCTGGAGACTGCGGTCGATGGCCGCGAGAAAATCGTCGGCGTTGTAGCTCTGGAAGGTAAAGCCGCGGCCGGTCTCATCCGCTTCGTTGTAGGGCCAGACCGTATCCTTGAGCCCGCCCGTGGCGTTGACGACCGGGACGGAGCCCATGCGCATCGCGATGAGCTGCGACAGGCCGCAGGGCTCAAACTTCGAAGGCATCAGGAACATGTCGGCGGCGGCATACATACGCTGCGACAGCGCCGGATCGAACTCGATGCGCGCAGCCATGGTGCCGGGGTACTTGTCCTGGAAGTAGCGCAAGCCGTCCTCGTAGTCGCGGTCGCCGGTGCCCAGCACCGCCACCTGCACGCCGCCGGACAGGATGCGGTCGAGCGCGTACATGACCAGGTCCATGCCCTTCTGGCGCGTCAGGCGCGTGACCATCACCATGAGCGGGCGGTCGTCGCGAACCTCGAGCCCCAGCTCCTCCTGCAGCTTGGCCTTGCAAATGGCCTTGCCGGAGCGGTCCTCGACCGTGTAGTTGGCGGCAATGCGCTTGTCTGTTGCCGGGTCAAAGCCTGCCACATCAATGCCGTTGAGGATGCCCTGCAGCGCGTACGAACGCTCGCGCAGCACGCCGTCCAGGCCCTCGCCAAACTCGGGCGTCTGGATCTCGCCGGCATAGGTGGGGCTCACCGTGGTGATGGCGTCGGCATAGCGCAGCGCGCCCAGCATGTAGTTGACGCTGCAGGCGTCGCAACGCAGCTGCGAGGCGGCCGCCGGAATATGTGCCACACCCAGGATGTCCTCCATCACGGTGTCGCTAAACTGGCCCTGGAACGCCACGTTGTGGATCGAGAACACGGTCTTAACGCGGTCGTACAGCGGCAGGCCCTGGTAGAACTCGCGCAAGAACACGGGCGCCAGTGCCGTCTGCCAGTCGTTGCAGTGCAGGATGTCGCACTCAAAGCCGGCCGGCAAGTGCTGCAGGCTCTCGGTGATGGCCTTGGAGAAGAACGCAAAGCGCTCGCCGTCGTCAAAGAAGCCGTACGGATAGTCGCGCGCAAAGTAGCGCTCGTTGTCGATGAACATATACGTGACGCCGTCGTGCTCGAGCTTCTCGAGTCCGCAGTACTCATTGCGCCAGCCCAGGCTCACGTAAAAGTCGGCAAAGTGCTCCATCTGCGCCTTGTATTCGTCCTTGATGGTGGCGTACTTGGGCACCATCACGATGACCTCGGCGCCGGCGCGCACGAGCGCCGCAGGCAGAGAGCCCGCCACGTCGCCCAGGCCACCGGTCTTTACAAACGGTGCGCACTCGGCCGAGGCAAACACGATCTGCATCTTTTTGCTGGAATCTGCCATATTGTCTCCCTGTTGCAATTCGAGAATAGCCGCCTGGCGCTAACCGGGCGGCTATTCTGCATGTTACGAGTGATGTTGCGGTGCCTACGTTAATGCACGATGGTGGTATCGGGAGTTAACGGGGCCTTGCCCAGCACCAGGATGTTCTCGGGCGTGCCGCGAAGCTCGGTGTTGGTGGGAACCACGTTGTTCTTGTCCAGGATGGCATTCTCGACGCGGGCGCCGCTCTTGATGATGCAGCTCTGGTTGATGATCGAGTTGGTCACGGAGGCGCCTTCCTCAACCACAACGCCACGCGACAGGATCGAGTTGCGCACGGTGCCCTTGATGATGCAGCCGGCCGAAATGATCGAGTTGCAGGCGTGGCTGCCGGTCGCGTAGCGCGAAGGCGGCACGTCGTGGGCCTTGGTCAGGATCGGGCGCTCGGGGTCGAAGAGCTGGTCGGCCACGGTCTGGTCGAGCAGGTCCATGCTGCGGCGATACAGCGACTTCTCGCTAAACACGCCCACGACCTCGCCCTTGTACTCGTAGCTGCACACGTCGATGTTGCCAAAGTCGCCCTGGAGTGCCTCGAGCAGGTCAAGATAGTCGGCGGCCTGGTAGTGGTCGATGATCTCGAGCAGTGTCTCACGGTTGACGATGCAGCAATCCATAGAGGCGTTGTCGCCGTACACGACGCCGGCGCTCACGCCCGTCAGGCGTCCATTCTCGTTGAATTGCAGTTTGGTCTCGTCGTCGACGTTGCGCGTGGCCTTGCAGTACACCACGGTCATCTGGGCGCCAGAGTTCTCGTGCGCCTCGATGATGGTGTTGAGGTCCATGTTAAAGATGATGTTGGTGCCCATCATCACAACATAGGGTTTGTCCGAGCGCTGGAACAGCGTCTTGTTGGAGATGATGTCGCGCAGCAGGAAGCGCATGCCGCCCTTGGTGGTGCCATACGCGTTGCCGGGCACCATGAACAGGCCGCCCTTCTTGCGGTCCAGGCCCCAGTCCTTGCCCGAGCCCACGTGGTCGATCAGCGAGCGGTAGTTGCCCGGCATGACGACGCCGACGGTCTTAATGCCGGCATTCATCATGTTGGACAGCGGGAAGTCGATCAGGCGGTAGCGGCCCAAAAACGGAACGGACGCGATGGGGCGGTCCTTGAGCAGCACGCTGCCGTAGGTCGAAGAGTAGTTAGCGGTGATATAACCGATGGCCTTGCGATTGATCATCGGATCATTCCCCCTTCCCGATAACGACGTCATTTCCAACGACGGCCGTATCCTTGGTGGTATCGACAGAGCCGAGCTTCACGCCCTCTTCGACCGTGGAGTTCTCGCCCAAAATAGCGCGGCAGATGTGCGCGCCGCTCTTAACGTGCGCACCCGGCAGCAGCACGGAGTCCTCGACCACGGCGCGCTCCTCGATGATGACATCGGTCGAAAGGATCGAGTGGCGAGCGGTGCCGTAGATCTTGCAGCCGTTGGAGACCAGGCAGTCGTCCAAGCGACCATCCGGACCAATGTAGTGCGGCGGACGCGTGGTGATGTTGGACATGATGGGGAAGTGCTTGTCGAACAGATCGAACTCGGGGTTGTTGCCCAGCAGGTCCATCGAGGTCTCGTGGAAGCTGGCGATGGTGCCGACGTCCTTCCAGAAGCCGTGGAACTCATAGCTATACAGGCGCTTGTCCTCGCCGAGCAGCTTGGGGATGATGTCCTTGCCAAAGTCGTGGCTCGAACGCTGGTCCAGAGCGTCCTGCTCGAGAGCCTCGATCAGCACGTCAGCCGAGAAGATGTAGATGCCCATGGACGCGAGGTTCGAATCGGGCTTATCGGGCTTCTCGGTGAACTTGGTGATGCGGCCGTCCTCGGGGTCGGTGGTCAGGATGCCAAAGCGGCTGGCCTCCTCCCACGGCACGGGCATAACGCTCACAGTGAGGTCGGCGTTGTTCTCAATGTGCGTCTTGAGCATCTTGCGGTAGTCCATGCGATACAGGTGATCGCCCGAAAGAATCAGGACGTACTTGGGGTCGTTGGCCTTGATGTAGTCCAGGTTCTGCGTGATGGCGTCGGCCGTGCCCGCATACCAGGCGCCGCCGGTCTGCGTCTCGTACGGCGGCAGGATTGACACGCCGCCGTCGCGGCTGTCCAGATCCCACGCCTCGCCGGAGCCCACGTAGGCATGCAGCAGGTAGGGGCGATACTGCGTCAGAACGCCCACCGTGTCGATGCCCGAGTTGGAGCAGTTGGACAGCGAAAAGTCGATAATGCGGA
>USGN01000164.1 GCA_900554255.1 uncultured Collinsella sp.
TGACTTCTCTACTCCTATCACCGAGGACACCACTGTCTACGCTTTCTTTACCGCTAAGACCCCCAAGTCCGAGACTTTGAAGAAGGATGAGGGCAAGAAGCAGGTTGCTGCCGATAAGAAGGACGAGGCTAAGGCCGAGAAGAAGGACGACGCCGCCCTTGCTTCTACCGGCGATCCGACCTTCGTTGTGACCTCTGCTGCCGCCCTTACCGGCGCTGTGGCTGTCGCTGTGGGCATGTACATGACCAAGCGTCGCGAGCACTAAACTCTGCTAGTGTTTACCTCCGGGCTTTATTAGCCCAAACCTGATAGCCGCGTGGGGACCCGACCCCACGCGGCTTTTTTGTTTTAGTTAGCTTGCTGAGTAATTCGGCTTCTGCATCCGTTTTTAGATGTGCACGCCATATAAAGGAGCGCCGCTGCGATGTGTGCAGCGGCGCTCTTTTGTGTTGATTCTTATTGTGTGGGCTCGGCCCTAGGCCAGCGCGCGTACGTTCGAGGAGATCTTCAGCACCAAAAACTCGGTCGAGGAGCCCAGCTTGAGTAGGTCACCGTCGTGGATGGGAATCAGCTTGTCCTCGTCATCGGCGGTGCGCTGCGAGCGCGGCTTCTCGATAACGGTGGTCGTACCGCCGCGTGTCACCAACACCGTTCCATTAGTGGAATGAAGGCCGCTTGCGAGCCATGTGTCGTTGGAAAACGCTACACGCAGGTGCCGACGGGATACATCGGGTCCTACGTTGGTGATGGCGTTTTGGTCGTGTGCAAAGGAGCCAAGTACCGTACCCTCGGGATCGAGGCTCAAAGGATAGATCGGCGGCAAGGCCGAGCCGTCTTTCGCAAGCCTGAGCAGCCCCAGTTTTGCAGGAGGCTCGTTGACCTTGCAGTTAGTGCCTCGCGCCTGGACGACCTCGGCGGTCTCGAGCGTGCCAAAGGTCTGGGCCAGTTGCGTTATAGCAAAGTCTTTGACCTCGGAGGCGGCGGCATTGGGATCGGCCAGGCATCCGCAGACCGTTAGCGCAAGGAGCTCCAAAAGGCGCCGGTCGCTTTGCTTTAGGCCCGGCATGACGGCGATGCGGTCAAAGATATTGCGCAGGATGGAACCATCGAGCCCCCAGTGTTCGAGCGACGTTGCCATGCGCTCGAGGGCACGCGCCGTAATGGCTTGCTGGCGAGCGTTGGCGGCCGCTGGACTGCTGCCGCTGCCGATTTTTACAGCGGCAGCCAAGCTCTGGACGCTCTGCGAAAAATCGGCAAACATTTCGGGGTCGATCTTGTCGGTGCCCGGAACGACGTGCACCACGCGTCGCGATAGAAACGTCTTTTCTGCAATGCGAAATCGTGGGGCCGGTTTGGAGCCCAACGGCTTGTCCGAAATCAGGATGCGCGCTGCTTCTCGATTGTTAATCTGCAGGTCGCACTTAAGGAAATCAAAGAGCACCTCAGAAGGTGTTTCCGCACGCATGATGCGAGGCTCCTTTCTGGTATCCGGGGAAGGCGTTAGATGCAAAAGCCGGGTAGGACATAGGTCTTTTGGTCCGGAGCGTTTCCGGGCGTTGCCCAGCAAAACACGTCGCCGTCTTTTCCAACGCGGTTAAAGTACGTCGAGTCGGCGCCCTCGCTGCAGTCGGCGCTGGGGGTGCGCTCCCAGTAGCAGATCTTTTTGCCAGCGACGGTGCGGATCATGGCATCGTTGGTGGTCAGGCCGCTCACACTCTGCTCGCGATAGAGCTGGTACTGATCGCCTTCTCCGCTGTAGAGGGCAGAAAGGTACTCGCTGCCTTCCGTGAACGTTTCGGGCGCCTGGTAGCCGCACAGCTCGCTCATGGACGGTAGCCAGAGCATGTCGTCGGTGGCGGTGATGCTGGAGGCGTCTTTGGTGCCGCCGGTGTTGTTGGTGAGCTTTCGCACCGAACGAATCTGATTGCGGAGATCGTCGGGCAGCGTAGCCATTCCCTTGTCCGCCAACCATTCACGAAGCGACGATTGCTCCCAACCGCCCGTCGCGGCACTGTCGTTTACGGCGCGCATGGCGATGGGGGTACGGAACATAAAGGTGATGCCCGCGGGGAGGCCGTCATCGGTGAGCGTGTCTGCCTTAAAGCCCACGATCTGGATTTGTGCCTTGGTTCCGTCGGAAAGCCTGACGGTCTTGGTGTTCTCGTTTTCGAGCGACTGCTTGCTGTTTACCAGGTGGTAGGTTTCGGCAATCGCGAGCGCGTCCTTGTTGGAAGATGTCTCTTGGATTTTGCGGGAGATCAGGGCGAGTTCTTCCCAGGTGTAATCGTCGAGTGACGGCTTGATGCCGTGCGCCAGGTCGATAAGCCCCCAGCATCCCGTGGCAAGGGCGGAAGCTGCGATGCCGGCAACGCAGACGCCGCCGAGCGCGAGCGCAGTGCGACGCGAGATGACTGGGTGATGCGTCTGAGCCTTGTCGGAGCCGGAAGGCTTCGGTTGCTGGCTAAAGTCGATCGGGGTGGGCAACGGCGTGCGCGGCTCAAAATCGATGTCTTTAATCCAGGCATCGAGCTTGCCGACAATCGTAGACAGCGGCGCGCGCTGGGACTGCTTGTTATGGATACCGCTCATGATGACATCGACAAGCATTTGGTCGCCGGGTACGCGTGCCTCAAGCGGCTCGAGCTCGTGCTCGATCTTGTACAGGTAGGACGACTGGTCCATATGCTCGTTTAGGCGATATGGCGTGTGACCGGCATAGAGCGTGTAGAGTATGCTGCAGAGCTCGTATGTATCGATGCTGGGCGACGTACGCAGCGGCGCCAGCTCGGGGATGTCGTTGGAGAGCATCTCGGGTGGGGCGAACTCGGGGGTGCCGTTGCGCCAGATGCCTGTGGACATGGTAAACGAGGGGTCTGAGCGCTTGATGCTCGAGCTGCCCAGATCGACTAGGCAAAGGTCAAAACTGCAGCGTGCAATCTGCTGGGCAAGGGACCGGCGCGTCGTGCGAATAATGATGTTGCGCAAGGAGATATCACGGTGCGCAAACGGTGCATCGAGCTTTTGGGCACCCAGGAGAATCTCTCCCAGGCGTTTTCCAATCGCAGCGACGGTGTTTGCGGGAATGTGGCTGCCCTCGGCGGGGTCGGTTAGCTCTGCCGCAGCATCGCGAAGGGGCAGGCCTTCAATCCACTCCATAAGGATGGCCGGTACGGAGCCGGTATAGCCGTAGCCATAGGTTTTGGGAAAGCCGCCCAACAGTGAGACGGCTGCAAGATTGCGATACTCCTCGGTAAGCGTCTTGATGCCCGAGGGGCTGATGGCGGAGCCGTTTTCATCACAGCCGCTGAGGGGCCATAGCGTTTTGAGCGCAAAGGTCTCGCCCTCGGTGTTGGCGACCTTGCGAAGATGGTGGGAACCGCCGCCGACTGCCCCGCAATCCAACAGGGTGGTAAAGCGGCGAATAGTATCGGGGTCTTCGTTGGTCGCAAACATGGCGTTTGGTTCAAAGGGGGACAACGCGATGATATTCATATCCGTGTCGTACGTCACGGGGCGATCCTTTCGAGAAAAAAGTGCGTAACGATAATGTTAGTGAAAAGGTAGCGCAACCGTTGCCTTAATCGAAAAGGTGCCGTTTTTTGCATGGGTTG
>USGN01000165.1 GCA_900554255.1 uncultured Collinsella sp.
GTTCGAATCTTGTCAGGTCCACCATCAAAACTGTGAAGAGCCCTGGGGCGTTGCCTCGGGGCTTTTTTCTTGTCTGCGATAAATCTCATTTTGGTTTTGTGTGCTGTGCGAAAGATTGGGTAGTATAGCTATTCAACGCGGCGGGCCGCCGCGTGTTAACCGCTACGTACCGGAGGTGTTCCATGGTTCGTGTCGACATAGAGACCATCGTCATGGCCGCCGGTCCCGTGCCATCGCTTATCGTGCTTCGTGAGCGCTGCGGCAAGTCGGATTCGCCGGCACCCCTGCGTTCGCTTTCCATTCAGACCGGCTCGTTTGAGGCTGCGGCCATTAGCCGTGGTATCGATAGCGGTCGCGCCGAGCGCCCGATAACGCATGACCTGCTGCTTGACACCGTCGAAGCCCTGGGTGCCAAGCTCGAGCGTGTCGAAATCGTCCGCGCCGAGCCGCCCGTGTTTTACGCGACGGTTGTCGTGTTGACCGATGGCAACGAGCATAGGATCGATGCGCGCCCGAGCGACGCCATCGCCCTCGCCGTACGCAGCAATGCCCCCATGTTCGTTGAAGATGACATCATGAATCGCTTGGGCACTGTCTCACCGCACGCCGAGGAAGTCGACGAGCAAGAGTTCGAAAAGTTCGATGAGTTCGTTCACACGCTCTCGCCCGATGATTTTTAAATGCTCGACAACCACGCGACGGAGTGTGCACTCATGAGCGCCGGAGTTTCTGCCGAGGCGGCTGCGATCGCCCGCGAGGCCCAGATGCGCTCGGAGGCTTCTGAGGCGGCTCGCATTGCCTATGTGACGCAGGCCCGCACGCTTCGCGAACGCCGCGGCTCGTTTATCAAGATGGTTGTCATCTCCGCCCTTGTCGCGGCAATCTGTTCGCGCCTTCGTGGTACAGTTGGTGCGCTTGGGTTTTCGATCTCTACGGGCCTCGTGATCTGGGGCGTGGTCGATGCGGTCATGCTGACCAGTCAGATCAAGGTGCTCGACAAGCGCGCGATGGATATGATGCGCACCCGCGACGCTGCCGCTAAGATCGCCGCCGAGGCACAAGAACTGTAATGACGCCAGACTCGATGGGAAGGTCTAAAGATGGCACAGGATATGCAGGACGCCGGTAACGTCTCCGCCGAGCTCGACGCCATGGTGTGTGACCTGATTGGTGCGTTCTTGGACGACCTTGCCGCCGGCGAGAATCCGGGCGTAGTTGTGGCGATTGAGGACGCCGCTTCCAACCGATATCTGGCGGCGCTCGACGAGGATGGCGAAGAGGCGTGCCTCGAGGCGGCCACCAACTTTATCTCCGAGCACAAGATGGGTCTTAAGGACGAGGGCCTGGGCCGTATCGTCCGCTATGCCATCGGCTATACCGGCTGCGTCGAGATTGACGGCGGCTACCACGACGCCCTGCTCGTGAGTTTTTTCGAGACTACGCTCGAGAGCGGTTTTTCGGCATATGTGCTGTATGAGGGCATGGGCGCCGGCGATGGTTTTATGTGGAGCGACCCTGAACCTGCAGGTGAGGAAACCCCTCTCATCTAAAATCGCTAAAATAAACGAGTTTTCGGTAAAAGGCTCAATATTCTCGCCGAGCGTTGTGTTGCTAGGCGGGTCGCATACGCGTGCCGTTTGTGTATAGATAGAAGATAGGGGAACTACATGCGCGTAGACAATCTGAGGAACATCGCCATCATCGCCCACGTCGACCACGGCAAGACGACGATGGTCGACAAGCTCCTGCGTGCCACGGACGCCTTCCGTGCCAACCAGCAGGTCGAGGACCGCGTCCTGGATTCCAACGACCAGGAGCGCGAGCGCGGCATTACGATTCTCGCCAAGAACATCTCTATCGAGTATAAGGACGTCAAGATCAACGTCATCGACACCCCGGGCCACGCCGACTTCGGCGGCGAGGTCGAGCGCGTGCTGCGTATGGCCGACGGCGCCCTGCTGCTGGTCGATGCTTTTGAGGGCCCCATGCCCCAGACCCGCTTCGTGCTGCGTCACGCTATCGACACCGGCCTCAAGATCATGATCGTCATCAACAAGATCGATCGTCCAGGTGCCAACCCCGAGAAGGCCTACAACGACTGCCTGGACCTCATGGCCGACCTGGGCGCCACCGACGACCAGCTTGAGTTCGCCATGGAGCACGTGGTCTACGCCAGCGCCATGAATGGCTTTGCCCGCCTTGATCCCAACGACGGCAACATGGACATGTATCCGCTGCTCGATATGATCATCGACGACATGCCCGCGCCCGAGGTTGACGAGAACGCTCCGCTGGCCATGCAGTGCGTGACCATCGACCACTCCAACTTCGTTGGCCGCATCGGTATCGGTCGCGTGTACTCCGGCGCCATTCACCAGGGCGATCAGATTCTGGTCGTGAAGAACGACGGCTCCAGCGCCACCGCTACCGTCAAGCAGCTCTTTACCTTCGACTACCTGGGCCGCACCGAGTGCCAGGAAGTCGGCGCCGGCGACATCGCCGCCGTCGTGGGCATCGACCGCACCGATATCGGCGATGTCTACACCGATCCCGAGAACCCCGTCGAGCTCGAGCCCATCGAGATCGACCCGCCGACCCTGTCCATCGTCTTTGAGGCTTCGACCTCCCCGCTCGTCGGTCGCGACGGAGACATCGTGGGCGCCCGTCAGCTCAAGGAGCGCCTGTTCAACGAGGCCGAGAACAACGTGACCATGAAGATCGAGGAGCTCGAGGACAAGAGCGGCGTCGAGGTCTCGGGCCGCGGCATTCTGCACCTGTCCGTTCTGATGGAGTCCATGCGCCGCGAGGGCTTTGAGTTCCAGGTCGGCCGTCCCCGCGTTCTGTTTAAGAAGGACGAGAACGGCAACAAGATGGAGCCTGTCGAGCAGGCCGTCGTTGAGTGCCCGGACGAGTACTCGGGCAAGGTCGTTGAGGTCTTCGGTACCTCCGGTGGCATCATGACGAGCATGGATACCTCGGGTATCGTGACGCACCTCGAGTTTAAGATCCCGACCCGCGGCATCATGGGCCTTAAGAACCGCATCATGAACGTCACCCACGGCGAGGGCGTGTTCTACCACACCTTCCTGGAGTACGGTCCCTACGCCGGCGAGATCGGCAACCGTCAGAACGGCGCAATGATCTCCATGACCACCGAGAAGGCCGTTGCCTATGCTCTGGGTACGCTGCAGGAGCGCGGCCAGCTTTTTGTTGAGCCGGGCACCGAGTGCTACGAGGGCATGATCGTGGGCGAGCGCAGCAAGGCTGGCGACATGGTCGTCAACATCGCCCGTACCAAGAACCTGGGCAACCAGCGTTCCTCGACCTCCGATATCTCCGTTCAGCTGGTGCCGCCCCGCACCTTCTCGCTGGAGGAGGCGCTGGAGTACATCGCCGACGACGAGCTGGTTGAGATTACCCCCAAGAACATCCGCCTGCGCAAGCGCCTGCTCAACGCCACCGACCGCAAGAAGGCCGCCGTCCGCGCCGGCCAGGTCAACAAATAAGCGCTGGACTTTATAGCGTCTAACAAGAAAGGGCGTCGACCGTAATGGTCGGCGCCCTTTTTGTGCATAGGGACTGAGCTGGTCTGCACCACCACAAAGG
>USGN01000166.1 GCA_900554255.1 uncultured Collinsella sp.
AGCAGGACTGTAGAGCAGGAAATCTCACAGGCCGCGCACGGGCCCCTGTGGGCGAGCAAGCGGACGACAAACACATCTGTCCAATAATTCGTCTGAAACATAATGAAAAACCGTTTGATGTGAGTTAATATAAACAACGTCGTGAATCTGACTCCTGCCACATGCATGACAGGGGTTAAACACAAAAAGGAGTCAACTATGGTTTCTGAGAAGGCTACCCTCGTTAATCCTCAGGGTCTGCACATGCGTCCGGCTGGTCTGTTCGCCTCCACCATGGGCAAGTACGCCTGTGACGTGACGGTCGTCACCCCCGAGAAGGAGGTCAACGGCAAGTCCCCGATGGCCCTCATGGCTGCTGGTATCCCCTGCGGTACCGAGGTCGAGGTCAAGTGCGACGGCGCTGACGAGGCCGAGGCTCTGGCTGCTGCCATCGAGCTCATCAAGAGCGGTCTTGGCGAGTAGAACTCAAACGGGTCGCATGTTGAACAACTAAGTTCATATTTGGGGGCGCAGTGACCTGTTGTAAGGTAGCTGCGCTCTTTTGTCATGGATATGGCAAAACGCTTTATCACATGACACGGAGAGAGGAATGGGAATGTATCAGGGAGTCAACGCTTCCGAGGGCATCGGTATCGGCACCGTCATGGTCGCCGTCGATCCCGACTTGACGTTTGAACCGCACGCGGTTGCTGATTCGGCCGCAGAGAAGGAGCGTTATCAGGCTGCTCTTTCGGTCTTCTGCGAGAAGACCCAGGCTCAGGCCGACCACATGAAGGAGACGGTGGGCGAGGCCGAGGCCGAGATCATGAGCGGACATATTGTCCTGGCTCAGGATCCGGGTATGACCGACGCCATCAACGCCGCCATTGACGGCGGTACCTGCGCCGAGCAGGCGCTCATGGACACCTCGACCATGTTCGAGAACATGTTCCTGTCCATGGACGACGAGATGTTCCGTCTGCGCGCGGCCGACATCGCCGACATCCGCACCGGTATTCTGGCCGAGCTGCTGGGCAAGGAGGTCGTCGACCTCTCCGTCCTGCCCGAGAACACCGTCGTTGTCGTGCATGACCTCACGCCGTCCATGACCGCCACGATCGATAAGGCCCACGTTGCCGGTATCGTCACCGAGACCGGTGGCCGCACGTCGCACTCCGCGATTATTGCGCGCGCCCTTGAGATCCCGGCTGTCCTTTCGGTTTCCAATAGCTGCACCGCGCTGCGCAACGGTATGACCGTTGTCGTCGACGGTGGCAAGGGTATCGTTGAGGCCGATCCCGACGAGGAGACGCTCGCCGCCTACACCGCCAAGGCCGAGGCCTTCGCTGCCGAGAAGGCAGCCCTCGAGGCCTTCCGTGGCAAGCCGTCCGTGACTGCCGATGGCATCAAGAAGATCATCGCCTGCAACATCGGTCACCCTGATGACGTGCCCAACGCGCTCGATCACGATGCCGAGGCCATCGGTCTGTTCCGCTCCGAGTTCCTGTTCATGGACTCTGCCGAGCTTCCTTCCGAGGAGGAGCAGTTCAACGCCTACCGTAAGGTCGCCAGCGCGCTCAAGGGCGCTCCGGTCATCATCCGCACGCTCGATGTGGGTGGCGACAAGGAGATTCCGTATCTGCACATGGTCAAGGAAGACAACCCCTTCATGGGCTTCCGCGCCGTGCGTTACTGCCTGGCCAATCCCGACCAGTACAAGGTCCAGCTCCGCGCTCTGCTGCGCGCTAGCGCCTTCGGTGACGTCAAGATCATGATCCCGCTCGTCACCTGCGTCGAGGAGGTCTTGGCTGTCAAGGAGCTTGTCGAGCAGTGCAAGGCCGAGCTGACCGAAGAGGGTCGCAAGTTCAACGAGAACATCGAGGTCGGCATCATGGTCGAGACACCCGCCGCTTCGCTGCTCGCAGACCGTCTTGCCGAGGTTGCCGACTTCTTCTCCATCGGCACCAACGACCTGATCGGCTACACCATGTGCGCCGACCGTGGTAACGACACCATCTCCAACCTGTACCAGGTTTACTATCCCGCCGTGCTCCGCTCGCTCAAGAACATCATCGAGAGCGGCGTGAAGGCCGGCATCATGGTCGGTATGTGCGGCGAGGCCGCTGCCGATCCGCTGCTCGAGCCGCTGCTGATCAGCTGGGGCCTGGAGGAGTTCTCGATGAGCGCTCCGTCGATCCTGCGCGCCCGCAAGACCATCAGCCAGTGGACCAAGGCCGAGTGCGACGAGCTCGCCGAGAAGGCACTCGCCTGCAACACCGCCGCCGAGGTCAAGGCACTGCTCGAGTCCGCAGCTCGCTAATTTGGTATCAGAGGTAACCGCGTGGTTGGAATGGGCCGGCCACGCGGCCCTCACATATACAGGGGGTACTGTAAATGTTCTACACGCTAACCGCTAATCCGGCTGTCGACATGACGGTTTCGAGCTCTCCGCTCGAGCCCGACGAGAACGTCCGCACCGGCTCGGCCAGCTACACGGCTAACGGCAAGGGCCTCGACGTGTCCTTCGCCTTTAAGAAGATGGGCGTCGACACCGTCGCGCTCGGCTTCTTCGCTGGCTTCACGGGCAAGTTCATCGTCGAGGAGGTCATGAACCTGGGTTGCCTCTGCCGCCCGGTCTGGACCGACGGTATCACGCGCATTAACACCTACGTCAACGATGGCCAGCACGAGTACGGCATCCTGAACCCTGGTGCTCCGATCACGCCGCAGCACCAGGAGGAGCTCTATAACATCCTGGACACCGCGGGCGATCTCGAGTGCCTGATCGTTTCCGGCTCCGTGCCTCCCAAAGCTACGCCCGACTTCCTGGCTCAGGTCATGGAGCACGCTCAGGCTCGTGGCGCCGATGTCGTCTTGGACCTGTCCTCCGACAAGCTCAAGGAGCTCGCTCACAAGAAGCCGCTGCTCATCAAGCCGAACCATCACGAGATGAAGGCCATCTTCGGCGTGCCGGTCGACACCGACGACGAGGTTCGCGTTGCCATGAAGCTCGCCCACGACGCCGGCGTCCAGAACGTGCTGCTCACCCGTGGTAGCCGCGGCGACGCTTACTTCTCCAACGGCGAGGACATCTGGTACGCCAAGCGTGAGTTCAACATTAAGCTGGTCTCTTCCGTCTGCGCCGGCGACTGCACCCTCGCTGCGTTCCTGCACAAGTGGTACAGGGATCGCGACAACGTCGAGGAGGCCATGAAGCTCGCTATGGCCACCGGCGCCAACGTTGCCGAGTCCGTCGGCATTGGCGACTTTGGTCACGTCGATGAGTACAGCAAGCGCGTTGCCGTCCGCAAGCTCGATCGTCAGTAATCGAATCGCGACATATTCGTGCGCATGCGGCGCCCCGGTTTCGGTCGGGGCGCCTTTTTTGTTCCGCCATGGGGGAGAGGTGTCCTGCCGTACTTCATCGCTTCCACACCGTTCACCGAGTTGTCCTAGCCTTTTACCGATGCGTGGAATATACTTTCATTAACACGTTGTTTCGTGAAAGGAACATCCATGATTTACACGCTCACTGCAAATCCCGCCATTGACTACAACATCGCCTGCGACGGCCTTACTGCCAATACCGTCACGCGTACCCGCAATGCCG
>USGN01000167.1 GCA_900554255.1 uncultured Collinsella sp.
CACGGGCTGTTTTTGTAGCCTTTTCAATATCGTTTGACGCACCTGTTGAGATGTCATCCATAATAAGTTCTTCGGCAACTCGACCGCCAAGACTTACAACGATATCCTCATACATACCTCTGCGTGAGTTGTATGACTTGTCCTCACTCGGAAGCGGCATTGTGTAACCGCCTGCCATACCTGTCGGGATAATTGAAATCTCGTGAACAGGATCCTGAGTTTCGAGCTTATCAAAGAGAATTGCATGACCCGCCTCATGATAGGCTGTGAGCTTTTTCTCTTTCTCACTCATTACTTTGCTCTTTTTCTCTGCACCGACAACAACCTTGACTGTTGCCTCCTTGATTTCGTCCATAGTAATGGCTTTTTTATCTTTTCTTGCGGCAAGAAGTGCGGCCTCATTAAGAAGATTTTCAAGGTCTGCACCTGTAAATCCGGCTGTTGTTTTAGCAATAGTCTTGAGATTTACATCGGGTGCAAGACGTTTCTTTCTTGCATGAACCCTGAGGATAGCCTCACGGCCGTTTACATCGGGATAGCTTACAACAACCTGACGGTCAAATCTGCCCGGACGCATAAGAGCCGGATCGAGAACATCAGGTCTGTTGGTTGCGGCAATAAGGATTACACCCTCATTAGCACCGAAACCGTCCATTTCAACAAGCAACTGGTTAAGAGTCTGCTCACGCTCATCGTTGCCGCTAAAGCCACCGCCATCGCGCTTCTTGCCGATGGTATCGATCTCGTCGATGAACACGATACACGGGGCCTTTTCCTTGGCCTGCTTAAACAGATCGCGCACCTTGGCGGCGCCGCGGCCGACGAACATCTCAACAAACTCAGAACCCGAAATACTAAAGAACGGCACGCCCGCCTCGCCGGCAACGGCCTTGGCAAGCAGGGTCTTACCGGTACCCGGAGGGCCGACAAGAAGAGCACCACGCGGCAGCTTGGCGCCGATTTCCTCGTAGCGCTGCGGCTTCTCCAGAAAGTCGACGACCTCCTTGAGGGACTCCTTGGCCTCTTCCTGGCCGGCAACATCCTTAAAGGTCACGCCCACGTCCTTGGAGGCGATCACGCGCGCGCCGGACTTGCCCAGTCCACCGCCGCCAAAACCGCCGCCACCAAAGTTCATCGACGGACCGTCATCGCCCATGGCCTTCTTCATGCGGCGGTTGAGCCACCAGCCGATCAGGAAGAAGATGGCTATGGGAAGAATGAGGGTGAGCAGGTAGTAGGTCATCAGACCCGAGTTCTTATCGGGAACGACCGACTCAAGCGAGGCGCCAGATTCAAGCACGCGATCGGTAAAGCCCGCGTCATTCGGCACACCGGTCGTCTTGTAGGCGATGTTCTCGTCCTCGCCATTCTTGGTGTAATAAATCGTGTAATCGTCCGTGTTGTACTCGACCTTGTCGACACTCTTCTTATCGAGCGCTTTGACAAACGTCGAGTAATCGGTCTTCGTAATCTGCTGCGTGTGACCGATGTTGGGGAACAGTACGGTCGAGAGCACGAGGTAGACGACGAAGGCGATGAGCACGTAGAGGATCATATTCCGTCTACGTTTGTGGTCATCCATCTCCATCTGCTTGAACTCCATCTACTGGGGTTGATAATGTTTTCTAGAATACCCAACCCGGACGGCGATAAACCGACGCCGGGCACGAAAGGACAGAGATGGCATCACTGGAAGTCGGCAAGGTTCAAATCTATACGGGCGACGGCAAGGGCAAGACGACGGCTGCGCTGGGCCTCGCGCTGCGCGCCACGGGCTATGGACTTAACGTGCTCATGCTTCAGTTTGCCAAGAAGCTGCACTGTGCCGAACATGACGCAGCACCTCGATTGGGGCTACGCATCGTACAAGCCGACCGCGACACGCCCGAAGCCTGTGCCGCACAGATCATGGAGCTGGCGCGCGAGCAGATTAGCCAGGTCGACGTGCTGATCTTGGATGAGCTGGGAGAAGCCATGCGACGGGGCTTTGTGACGCGCGAAGATGTCGAAGCGTTGATCGCGATGAAGCCCGCCACCACGGAGCTCGTACTCACCGGCCGTGGCTTGCTGCCCCTCGCCGACCTTGCCGACCTAGTAACCGAAATGCGCCCCGTCAAACACTACTTCGACGAAGGCCTCCTAGCCCGCCAAGGCATCGAATACTAGTCATTGGGGACGTCCCCAATGACTAGGCGGTGGCGCGGCCTAGCCAGTTGCCGCTGTGGTGGTAGATGGTGAACATTATGGCGGTGATGAGCCAGGTTACGGGGTAGACCAGCAGTAGATGCTCGAGCGACGGATCGAACGGCATAATCGCAAACACCCAGATCACCCTGAGCACGACGGTGCCAAAAATCGTGAGCAGCATGGGCTGCAAGCTCACGCCGGCGCCGCGAATGGATCCCGACGCGTTCTCGATAATCGAGAAAATCGCATAGAACGGCGCAATGAAGTGGAGGATGGTCGTGGTGTACGCCGAAATCGAAGCATCGTCGACAAACAGACGAGACAGCGGACCCGAGAATACCAGCAGCACGGCAGACAGGCCACCAATGAGCATAAACGACAGCACGAGCGACGTATGGTAGCCCTTGCGCATGCGCTCGTAGTTGCGCGCGCCAAAGTTCTGTGCCGAGAACGTGGTGATCGACACGCCAAGCGCCTCGGTAACCATCCAGACAATACCATCCAGGCGGCCCGAAAGACCCCAAGCCGTGGTGACATCGGCACCAAACGAGTTGACCGACACCTGAATCAAAACGTTGGAAATCGAATACGCAGCAGACTGAAAGCCAAGCGGCAGACCACACGAGATCATGCTCTTACAAATGTCAGGATCAATACCGAGCTTGGACAGTGAAAGCCGCCACGCACCCGGTGCGTGCATCATACGAATCACGATCATCGCGGCGTTGGAGCAAATGGTCAGCGCCACCGCGATGCCGCAGCCCAGAGCCTCCATATGAAGCACGGCAACGAAGATGACATCCAGCACCGCATTAACAAGGCAACCGGAAGCGATGATCACAGCAGGCCCGCGCGTGTCGCCCACGGCGCGCAGCAATGCCGTTCCCATATTGAGCAGCAGCGCCGCAACCATGGCGGCAAAATAGCAACGGGCATAGGCCACGCCCTCGGCCAATAATTCATGCGGCGTGTTCATAAGCACCAGCATGGGCTCAACGAACACTATGCCAAGAATCGAGAAGGCGATGCCGCCCACCAGCGCGAGCGTCATGGCCGTATGGACCGATCGGCTCAGGCGCCCGTCATCGTGCTGACCAAAAAACTGGCCCGTAATGACCGCGCAGCCGGCGCCGACGCCAACGCAAAAGCCAATGCAGAGCTCGGTGAGCACCATTGTGGCCTGGATGCCGCCCAACGCGAGCTTGCCGCCAAACTGACCGACGATATAGGTGCCGATAAGCGTGTATGCCTGCTGAAAAAACGAACTAAAAAAGATGGGAACGCACAGAGAAAGCAGCTGCTGCCAAATAACACCCTGCGTTACATCGATAGCCGTAGATTTCTTAGCCACACGCCCTCCCCACTAGCGTACGTCATACAACAAAACGGCAATT
>USGN01000168.1 GCA_900554255.1 uncultured Collinsella sp.
GTCGCTGTGCGACGCCGTCAGCTGAAAATGATAGTCGCCGGCAACGCCGTCCTCGCCCCACGTCGCGGCAAGGTCCTCGCCCACCTTAAAGGCAACAACGCTCGAGGTGTTGCGCTGCGTGTAATAGCGACCGCCCGGCTCGATGTCCCACGCCGCGTTCTCGGGCAGGTAGGTAAAGCCCGCCTCATCGAGTTCGGCCATAATGGTCGCCGCCGTATGGAACATGCTGGGGCATGCCTCGATAAAGTCGATAAGGTCGTTGGCGGCCTCGATATCGTCGGCCGTCACGTGCACGCGCTCGGGCGCTTCCTGATCCGTCATGCTCTCCCCTTTCGCTGGGTTGATGGTCCCCTCCAGCATACCCCGCCACGCCAGCGCCGCACTCTTCATTCCGTGCTTAATTCCGCGCCGCTCACCAAGTTGAGCCATCATGCCCGCGCTCCTTTTGCGACAATTGCGCTAACAGGACGAGAGGAGCCGTCATGAAGCCACGTAACATTGCCATCGCCTGCGGTGTCGCGGGAGTCGCCGTCGGCCTTGCCGCTGCCGCCGGCATCGTTTACCGCAAGCAAATCAAGTCCGCCGCGTCGCTCAAACGCTTGACCGGCTACGCGGATGGCTATGACCTGTACGCAATCGACATCGCTTACGACTACGACCTCGACCGCATCATCGCCGCTGGCGTGCGCGACGACCAGGCCTATATCGATGCCGTGGTGGCGCAGGTGCTGCCCGGTGTGCCGGCACATGTCCAGGCACCCCAGTTTGCCTGCAGCGCTTTTGTCGCCGTAGATGCCGAAGGCCGCGTGCGCACCGGTCGCAATTACGACTTTAAGGACGACACCCCGGCGCTGCTGGTGCGCAATCACCCACGAGGCGGCTATGCCTCCATCGGGCTTGCCGCCCTTAACAACCTGGGCGATAACACACCGCTTGACTCCGTCGCCGGACATGCCGCCGCACTCATGGGCCCGTTTGCCCAGCTCGACGGTGTTAACGAATGCGGCGTGTCCATTGCCGTACTCACTCTGGATTCCAAGCCCTGTGACCAGGACACGCAACGCCCCGTCATCAACACTTCGCTCACCATCCGCCTTGTGCTCGACCGCGCGGCTACCACACAGGAGGCCGTAGACCTGCTTTCTGCCTACGACATGCACGCCATGGCAGGACGCGATTACCACTTCTTTATCAACGACGCCTCCGGTGACGCGCGCGTAGTAGAGTGGGATCCGCGCGATCCGGACCGCGCTTTCAAAGCGACCCCTGTACGCCAGGTTACGAACTTCTACGCCTGCTATGGCGACGAAGTGCTGCCCAACCAAAAGAATGGCGAGCTTGGCCATGGCAAGGAACGCGCCGTCGCCATCGCCGATGTCCTTGACGCCCATGCCGGCGCCCAAGACGAAGCAGTCGCTTGGAAGGCCCTGCGCGCCGCAGCGCAAGAGCCCAATCCGGAAGACATCACCAGCAACACGCAATGGTCGGTCGTCTTTGACAATACCGAGCCCGCTGCCGCCATCACGCTGCGCCGCCACTGGGGCGACGTCGACGCCTTCGCGCTGTAAGGAGCTGGCACCGTCGTCCTTACGCTCGCCTGACGTTGCTTACATTTCCATACGCTTGAGCTAACACGTTTTACCCCCGTATCAACAGTGTGCGGGGGTAAACTTATGCGCATGTTATAACTTGCCCGGAAGGACTCATCATGCTTAGAATCGGTCTTCTTACCAGTGGCGGCGACTGCCAGGCGCTCAACGCCACCATGCGCGGCATCGTCAAAACGCTCATGACCAATAGCGAAGAGCCTATCGAGATCTACGGTTTTGAGGACGGCTACCAGGGCCTTATCTACAGCAGATTCCGCGTCATGACGCCCGCCGATTTTAGCGGCATCCTCACCCGCGGCGGCACCATTTTGGGCACGAGCCGCACGCCGTTCAAGCGCCTGAACATTCCCGAGGCCGACGGCGTCGAGAAGGTGCCCGCGATGGTCCACACCTATCATAAGCTGCAGCTCGACTGCCTGTTTATGCTGGGTGGCAACGGCTCCACCAAGACCGCCAACCGCCTGCGCGAAGAGGGCCTCAACGTTATCGCCCTGCCCAAGACCATCGATAACGACACCTGGGGCACCGAGATGACGTTTGGCTTTACGAGCGCCATCGACGTCGCCACCAAGTGCATCGACGACATCCACACCACCGCTTCGAGCCACGGCCGCGTGTTCGTCATCGAGATCATGGGCCACAAGGTTGGCTGGATCCCGCTGTACGCCGGTGTCGCGGGCGGTGCGGACGTCATCCTGATTCCCGAGATCCCCTACGACATGGACCAGGTCATCAAGACCATCGAGCATCGCATGGAGACCGGCAGCCGCTTTACCATCGTGGCCGTCGCCGAGGGCGCTATCTCCAAGGAGGACGCGGCGCTGTCCAAGAAGGAGTACAAGAAGAAGCTCGCCGAGCGTACGAGCCCATCGATCGTCTACGACATCGCCAAGGAGATCGAGGCCAAGACCGGTCGCGAGACCCGCGTTGCCATCCCCGGCCACACGCAGCGCGGCGGCCAGCCCGACGCCCAGGACCGCATCTTTGCGACCCAGTGCGGCGTCGAGGCCGCGCTTGGCTGCCTGCGCGGCGAGTTTGGCTACATGATCGCCCTGCGCGACGGCAAGATGTGCCACATGCCGCTCGAGGATGTCGCCGGCAAGCTCAAGTATGTCGACCCCCAGAGCGATCTGGTGCGCGAGGCCAAGGCGTTGGGCATCAGCTTCGGCGACGAATAGCCTCGGCTGGAACCGCTCTCATCGGAGGCCCCAGGGCTTACCTCCCAAATCGTCCTCGGACATGTCAGGACCCCGCCGTGCGCTTCGCGCGGCGGGATCCTTCCGTCCTGCGGAAAGATTTGGGAGGTAAGCCCTGGGGCCTCCTGCGGTAACCGGGGAGGCCGAGGCTATTCGTCTTCTTGCTGCGGGTGCGCGGGCTGAGATTTTGGGATGTGGCGGGCTCTTAGCTGAGAGTAGCACTGACATTTGTCACATAATTGCTGGTCATGATGGTTGCTACCGGTAGTTGCGGTAGGGTTGGAGCAGATTCTAACTAGAAATGGTGGTCGCTACCGGTTGTTCTCAGCATACTCGGCTCATTCGATTCGACCATCAAACGAAAGGAACCACCATGGATCTTGCGATGGCGCAGCGGCTCGTTGATCGCCGCAAGGCTGCCGGGCTTTCTCAGGAGGCGCTTGCCGCCCAGCTGGGCGTGAGTCGTCAGGCTGTCAGTAAATGGGAGCGCAGCGAGTCCTCGCCCGATACCGATAACCTTATTGCGCTCGCCGCGCTGTATGGCGTGTCGCTGGATGAGCTGTTGTATGGGGAGACGGTGGATAGCACTGACGACTCGCAAGCTGATGATGAGGCACAGGACAGCGACGCCGGCACCAAAGCTTCAGATGAGGCTGAAGAGGCTGAGGCTTCTACTGAGCACTCTGGTTACAGCGATAAGCCGCTTGTCGATATTTCCCTCACGCGCGGCATCCACGTTATTGATCCCAACAAAGGCGAAGAGGTC
>USGN01000169.1 GCA_900554255.1 uncultured Collinsella sp.
CCCGCCCGTAGCCGTCGGTCCTGCAGGCCGTCCAGCGCACGACGTCGAAGTCCTTGTCGGGAAGCGGCAGGAGCGCGGCCTTGTCGGCCTCGAACAGGTCGGCCCAGGTCAGCCCCTTCTCATAATGGGCCTCCCGGCGGGAGCGGTCCTCGAGCGCCGCGTTGAGGGCCTCGTTGTAGTCCCTGAGGTCGCCGACCTTCGGAGCCGGGACCATGTAGTTGCGGCGGATGAAGCCCACCTTGTTCTCGACGTTGCCTTTCTCGTTGCCGGAGTTGGGGTTGCAGAACCTCGCCTCGAAGCCGTAGTGAAGCCTGAACCTCCTGAACAGCTTCGACTCGGTAACGACGTCGTGCCAGCGCCTCCCGGCCTCGGTCGCGTTGTCGAGCACGACGACCCTCGGCACGCCGCCTATCATGTCGAAGGCGTCTTGGAGCCCCTGGCAGACGCAGACGTCCTTCTCGTCGCCGAACACCTCGCACCTGGCGTCGTTGGAATACGGGAACGACATGGACAGGAAGTGCATCCTGACGCGGTCGCCGTCGGCGGAGCCGCCGAAGGCGTAATCGAAGTCCGCCTGGCCGAAGTCGACCTGCATCGTCCCCGGCTCCCAATGGAGCCTTACGTACCCGTCCTTCGCGGGCTGGCGCATGGCCCGCCTCATCTCGCGGACCTTGCGCTGCACTGTCGAGTACGATCCGGCGTAGCCCTTTTCCGCCACCAGCCTGTCGTAGACCCTTCGCGCGGTGTGGCGCTGCTTGTGGTAGCAGTGCCTGTCCGACTCGAGCATCTCCTCGATGTCGCCCTCGAGGCCGTCCAGCAGGGACGGCCTCCCCGTGCGGGCCCCCGGCCGCTTCGGGGAGAAGTCGTCGATCGCCAGGTACTTCCTGATCGTCGGGTAAGAGTACCCGGTCTCGCGCCTTATCTCCGACGGGGAGTACCCGAGGGCCCGCAAATCGCGTATCCTCTCTATCTGGGACATGTCTAGAGCCATTCCTTTCCGACCTCCTGCAACCGTAGCTGGTACCTACGGGTTCCAAGATGGTCCATCGCGAAGCGCTCGGACGTGTCCTTTTGCTTTTAGGTGAAAAGTTGCACGCTCATTGGTGAAAAACGATTTTGCTCATTCGTGCAATGAAAATCGTATCAAATACAAATACGGTCGAGGCCGTGCCGTACCTCAGCTCCATCAGCTCCAGCAGCATCGACCTGAACTCGGTGTCCGGCCTGTCGAGCAGCCACTCGTCTATCACGAGCAGGCCGAACGCCCCGTACTTGCGGACGAGCTTGCGCTCGCCGCCGGGCCGGTCACGGCTCTCGCGCCAGAGGTCCTCGAGGTCGGGCTGGCGGACGTAGCACGACCTCACCCTCCTGGCGCAGGCGGCCTTCGCGAGCGCGCAGGCCAGGTAGGTCTTGCCCGTGCCGGTGAGGCCCTGGAGAACCACGTTCTCGCCGCGCCCGACGAACCCGCAGGTCGCGAGCTCGGCCACCGCCACCCTGTCGAGACCGCGGCCCTCGAAGAAGTCGACCTCGCCCTCTGGACTGCATGACAGCCCGAGCGCAACGGGGATACGCGGGAAGGCGTTTAACGGCGGTGTCGAACGGCAATTGATTATTACGCGGCGTGAGCACCACCCGTTTAGGGGTTTGCGTATCGGTGCCCACGCCGTTTGCGTATCGCGCGTTTCGCGCTGAGCGTATCGCCTATTGCTTTTTAGCTACTTCCTGGATGAGACCAGCTTGCGGACGTTCACGTCGCCTAGGTCTATCCTGACCGCCCCGTGGATCAGCCTGTCGACCATCGCATCCGCCTGGACGCCGCCGCCGAGGCGGCCGTGCCACTCCGCCGGCGCGTACTGCGTGCAGAGCACCGTGGAGTGCGACATGTACCTGCGCTCTATCAGCTCGAACAGGAAGCGGATGGCCACGTCGTCGACGTCCTCGGTCAGCCACTCGTCAATGACCAGCAGCTCGTAGCGGGCGTACTTCCTCAGGATCTTCGCGTCCGAGCGCTCGGTGGCCGCCAGCTCGTCGCGCTCCATGAGAAGGTCGGGCAGCCTGACGTAGCGGGCGCTGCGGCGCATGTTGCAGGCCCGTTTGGCGATGCAGCAGGCGAGGTAGCTCTTGCCCGTGCCGGTGCAGCCCTCGATCACGACGTTGCGCGATTCCGCCATGAACTGGCAGGTGCCGGCCTCGCGGATGAGCACGCCGTCGATGCCGCGCCCCTCGTATATCATCTCGCCCATGTCGGCGTCGGGGAACCGCAGGTGGGCGCGGCCGACCAGCCTTTTCACGCTGCTGGCGCGCTTCTCCTCGTACGCGTGGTCCACCATCATGCGGACCCTCTCCTCGAACGGCATCGCCATGCACGTCCTGTCGGAGTCCTGCAGGTCGAGCGCGTCCACCATCTCGCCCATCGACATCTCGCGCAGCTTGCGCCGGGTCTCTTCGTCTATCATCTCCACACCGCCTAATCCCTGTAGTAGTCCGCGCCGCGCACGTGCCCCTTGGGCGCGTCGCCGCCTTCCGGTTTCCTCCCCTGGCCGGCGATGGGTTCCCGCCGGTCGAGGTTCGAGTCGAGTATCGCCTTGAGGTGCCTGTACCTGGGCGACGTCAGGCGGGGCAGCGCATGCGCGCATGCGGCCTCAAGCCGTTCCTCGCCGTACTTCTTGGAAAGGTTGAGCACGGAGAGCGCCGGGTTGTACGCCTGCTCCTTGACCTTCACGCGGCCGAAGATGCGGTCGACGACGGCCGCGCAGTTCGGCCCGATCTTCTTGGCCCAGCCCCTGATGCGCGCGTCGTCCCATTCGGGCTTCAGGAACGCCTCGGGCATGTGGGCGGGGTCGGTGGAGTACGCGTTCCCGACGTAGGCCGGGAACAGCCGGTGCGTGGCTATGCGCTCGCCGGCATGGTAGATTGACAGCGTGGATTCGCCGACCCGGAGGTCCACTTTGCGCCCCGCGTAGCGGTGGGGCACCGAGTACCGGTTCCTGGCGTACACGACGTGGAAGTCGAGGCCCACCGAGCGGTTGTAGACCCATTCGGCGACGTCGTAGCGGACGTCGGGCAGCGGCCTGAGGCTGCCCGCCTCGGCCTCCGCGAACACGGAGTCACGGCTGCCCTCCCGCTTCTGGAAGGGGTGCGCGTTGTAGGCGGCGTTGCACTCGCGCACGGCGAGCACCGCCTCGTCGAGGCTGGCGAACGCCCGGTTGCGCAGCTGCGCGATGACCCAGGTGGCCGCGTCCTTCACGGTGCCCTCCGCGGACGCCTTCTGCTTGGGCTTCCTGACCTGGGCCGGCATGATGGCGGTCATGTAGTGCTCGCCGAGCGCCTCGTAGGCGTCGTTGAGTACGACCTCGCCCTCGCGCGGGTGCCTGACCACGCCGGTCTTCAGGTTGTCGCACACGGTGCGCTGCGGCACGCCTCCCCAGAACTCGTACATGTGCACGTGGCAGCGCAGCCAGGTGCGCTCCCTCATGTCCAGCGTCGGCTCGAAGTAGGCCTTCTGGCTGAACGGGAGCACGCCGACGAACAGGTAGATCTTCGAGGCCTCCCCGGTGACCGGGTTCACCAG
>USGN01000170.1 GCA_900554255.1 uncultured Collinsella sp.
CCCGCCCGCGAAGCGCCACAAAGACCGCAGGGACGGGAGCAGCTATACTACTCTCAGTAGTTAAGGGTCGCGGATCCGCCGCGTCGCCGTTCTCAACAGGAGGTCTTTGTTTATGGCAGATCAAAAGCCGGTTGTCGGGATCATCATGGGTTCCAAGTCCGACCTGGGCGTTATGGAAGGCTGCACCGCCGAGCTCGAGGCGCTTGGTGTGCCCTATGAGCTTGTCATTGCGAGCGCACACCGCACGCCGGCGAAGGTCCACGAGTGGGCCTCGACTGCCGCCGATCGCGGTATCAAAGTGATTATCGCCGCCGCCGGCAAGGCCGCTCACCTGGGTGGTGTCGTGGCTGCCTTTACGCCGCTGCCGGTTATCGGCGTGCCTATGAAGACGAGTGACCTGGGCGGTATGGACTCGCTGCTGTCGATGGTGCAGATGCCTTCGGGCGTGCCCGTGGCCTGCGTTGCCATCAACGGTGCCAAGAACGCCGCCATTTATGCCACGCAGATTCTGGGCGCATGCGACCCCGAGTACCGCAAGGTTATCGAGAAGATGAAGCAGGAGATGGCCGACGCCTAGGCGTTCCGCCGTTTCACCGCAGTATAAGGAGAGCCATGTCCGATTATCAGGGAAAACGATTCAAGGCTTCTCAGATTCCCGATCCGTCGAAGCCGGGTGCTGCCCATGCGGCACAGCAGGGTCGGACATCCTCTCCTCAGCAGCCGCGCGCGCCGCGTCCCGTAACGCCGATGTCCCATCATCGCCAGGATACGCCAGCTGCATATCGCCCTTCGTCGTATGATACGGCCAAGAAAGAATCGCGTTCTACGAAACAGTCGGGCGCTGCTCCGTCGAGCTATACCGAGCCGCCGCGCAAAAAGCGCCGCTCCGTTATCCCCATCTTGCTCATCATTATCGGCATCGGTCTAATCGTTGCCGCTGCCGCCATCTTTATCAACGCTCAGATTGGCTATAAGCAGGCAAGCGATTCGTACCAGAAAATCGAGAAGCAATATGTAAGCGATAAGGACGCCAGCGGCGTGCCGATTATCGACTTCGATGCACTTGCCCAGACAAATCCCGAGGTTGTGGGTTGGATTTACGCGCCGGGAACCAACATCAACTATCCCGTGGTGCAGACCAATAACAACTCCAAATACCTCAACACGCTGTTTGACGGTACGTCCAATGCATCGGGTGCGATCTTCTTGGACAGCGACGACACCGCGCCGGGAATGGTTGACCAGCAGACCACGATTTACGGCCACCATATGAACGATGGGTCGATGTTCAACGTGATTTCGGACACCACCGACCAAGCGACGTTCGATAGCATCGAGTACGTGTATTACATCACGCGCGATGTAACGTATAAGCTGCGACCGCTGGCGACCAAGGTGGTCGAGGACACGTATGCCAAGGCGCGCACGACCAATTTTGAGGGCGACGACGGGCTCAAGAACTACCTGTCCGAGATGCTCGACGGTGCTTCGGCAGTGGCGAGTGATGCAGGCGACCGCGCCGCCTCGGCAACCAAGGTCGTAACGCTTGTGACCTGTCGTTCGTTATCGCTGAGCAACACACGTGCCGTCATGGTGCTCACGCCGGTCGAGGAATAGATAATGGGCTACTCAATGACGGTGAAAGGGGAAATGATGCTCGAGAATGGCAAAACGATGCCTTCGGTTGATGCTTGGCTGCGCGAGGCCAAGGCCGATGCTTCGGCGGCAGGCTGTGGGATGTATCTGACGCATAACGGTGTGGTGCGCGCGACGCCCAAGTCCGAGGCGCGCGGTGTCGAGACCGATGGCGTGGCGCCGGGCCACAAGGTGGGCGGCATGGTGTTCGGCTTCGATGCTCAGAAGGTGCAGGCTGCTATCGAGGCCACGAGCGCGATGCCGGGTATCGGCTATGTGCGCGTGTGGCTGGCAAGCGGCGAGCTCGCCGTGGGTGACGACATCATGCTCGTGCTCATCGGCGGGGACATTCGCCCGCACGTGGTCGATGCGCTGCAGGCACTCGTTGGCACCATCAAGAACGAATGCGTGAGTGAGGTCGAGCGCGAGGCGTAGAGGCTTGCGTCGATAGAAGACTCGTTTATAAAAATGCCTGCCGGTACGTGTGATACCGGCGGGCATTTTGCGTTTTGGACGCGGTTGACGCTACACGCGCGTCGCATCCTTGGGGCTCATGGTCATGCTCTGGAAGCGATTCTCCATAAAGTCATTATCGAAGTACTTGCCGTAGAACTGCGCAACGGGAATATCCGGCTCCGTGCCGTTGACGCGCTGGTACCAGTAGTCGAGCGACTGCAGTGTCATAACGCCATCGACCAGCATAATGATGGTGAAGATGACGGTAGCGGAGTAGCGGCTCTTCCACGGAATCATGTTGATGAGCTTGAGCAGCCTCGGCAACAGCAGCTTGATCCAGATGAGGCCACCCAGGCCCCACAGGCAGGCAAAGCCCGTGCAGGTGCGTCCGCCCGTAAGGACGGCGAGTGGGTCGGGCATGCCGAACAGCTTCATGTGCGAGTAGCTCCACGAGACCACGCCAAATGAGGTCTGCATAAACCAGCCCACGAACACCTCAAAGCTTGCGCCGAGCAGCGCGCTCACCAAAAAGATAATGATGGGGTTCTTTTTGTAGAAGCGGTTGAGCACCATGGTCATGAGCACGGCGCCAAATCCGTAGATGGGGCTGAAGGGGCCAAACAGCATGCCGGCGCGGTTCTGGTAGACGCCAGGGTCGTCGACCGTCATGTGCCAGATGTCCTCGGCGATCAGGCCGAGCACGCAGCAGACAAAGAACACCCAGAACAGGTTGAAGTAGTTGAGCTTGATGTAGCCTTCGCCGGTTTCATCGCGCCCGAGCATACCCTCGGCGGCGGCGTCGCGATCGAGCATCTCTTGCAGGCGGCGCTGCAGCTCGCGCTCCTGGCGCAGCGTGGGGTCGACGGTGGCCGAAAGCGCGACAAGGATGCCGAGCTGGATGGCAGGGCGCAGCAAGAAAGGCCCGATGCCCTGGAGCATCACGTCAACCAAAAGCTCGACGACGGTCAATGCGATAAGGATATAGGACAGACGGGCGGCATTGCGGCGCTGGTTCTTGATGAGGTCCAGGCCAAAGATGATCAGGATGACGGCGCTTGCCGCAGAGAGCATGATGCCGGCGACGATAAGGCCGACCGCGACGAGCGCGTTGTCGCCGAGCTTGGCGGCGGCGTTGCCGTTGATGAGCGCGGTGATGACCTGCCACATAAAGGCGCCGACCGACGGGAGCGTACCCACGCCGGACAGGATGCACAGGACGGCGTACACCTTAATGATGAGGGGGATCTTCTTGACCTCCGTGGCGCTGGGGACGCTGGGGTCGAGTTCGTTTCGATCCATACATAACCTTTCTCGTTTTGCTGTAGGTACAAGGATACGCCGCCGACCTGCCAAAAGACAGGACGAACGTCCCAATTGCAACAATGCAATCCTCAACGGTGGGCGCGGCGGCCATATGGGGGCGCGGGCGCTTGCACTGGACAGACCGATAAAATGTTTGGCCGCAAAACGGATTA
>USGN01000171.1 GCA_900554255.1 uncultured Collinsella sp.
CCTCCGATGCGGTGGCCGCGGTGTCGTCACCTTCGGCACCATCACCGGCAGAAGGCTCGGCCAAGCGGTAGCCCACGCCACGCACGGTCTCGATGGCGCTGGCATGCTCGCCCAGTTTTTGGCGAAGCGTCTGCACGTGCACGTCAACGGTGCGCGAACCGCCGTCGAAGTCCCAGCCCCACACGCTCTGCAGCAACGACTCGCGGGTAAAGACCACGCCAGGTTTGCGCATGAGGTACTCAAGCAGGTCGAATTCGCGCAACGTGAGCTTGAGCGGTTCACCGGCAACAGTCACTTCGCGGTGGCTGGGCGAAAGTACGATATCGCCCACGCTGAGCACATCGCTCGCCTGCTTGACCATGCCGCCGCGGCGCAGCAGCGCACGGCAACGGCTAGCGAGCTCCATAAGCGAGAACGGCTTGGTCAGGTAATCGTCGGCACCGCCATCGAGCGCCATAACCTTGTCGAGCTCGGTGTCCTTGGCGGTGAGCATCATAATGGGCACCGTCGCCGTCAGGCGATCGGCACGCAGACGACGCATAATCGCCAAGCCGTCGGTATCGGGCAGCATGATGTCGAGCAGCACGGCATCGGGCACCCGTCGCGCCACGGCGGCCTTAAACTCGCCATCGCACGAAAAGCCCTCGGCCTCAATCCCCTGCTTGCGCAGCGCATAGACCGTCAAATCCCTGATGTTGTCATCGTCCTCGACGTAATAGATCATGTTGAACCCCTTTGCGGCCGGCATGACCGCATCTTAACCCTAAAGGCGCCTGTACTAGATGGTATCAGCCAAAACGGCCCGTCAAATAATCCGCCGTGCGCTGATCGGTCGGGTTTTTGAAGAGCTGGGCAGCGGGCGCATGCTCCACCAGCTCGCCCAGCAAAAAGAACGCGACCGAGTCGGAGATGCGCGCAGCCTGCTGCATGTTGTGCGTAACGACCACCAGCGTGCAGGTCTCCTTGAGCTCGCAGGCCAGCTGCTCCACCACCAGCGTCGATACGGGGTCGAGCGCCGAGGTCGGCTCGTCCATCAGCAGAATGTCGGGCTGCACGGCCAGCGCACGGGCGATGCACAGACGCTGCTGCTGGCCGCCCGAAAGACCCAGACCCGATTCCCTGAGCTTGTCCTTGACCTCGTCCCACAGCGCGGCGCGTCGCAGGGAGTCTTCGACCAGCTCGTCGAGCGCGACGCGGTCGCGCACTCCCATGCCGCGAGGACCGTAGGCGACGTTGTCGTAGATGCTCATGGGAAACGGATTGGGGCGTTGGAACACCATACCCACGCGCTGGCGCAAGCGGCAGATATCGTAATCGCCCAGGATATTCTGGCCGTCGAGTGCAATCTTGCCTTCAATGCGGCAATCCTTGATACCGTCGTTCATACGGTTAAAGCAGCGCAGCAGCGTCGACTTTCCGCAGCCCGAAGGCCCGATGAACGAGGTAATCTGCTTGTCACGAATTTTGATGCTCACGTCCTTGAGCGCATGATGGTCGCCGTAAAACAGGTCAAGGCCTTCAACATCGATGCGCGTCGGCGAGGCGGCAAGGTCCTGCGCCGTGGGGCGAGTCGCATCCCCAACTTCGCGCTCGTGCGCGGCCTCGGCCTGCGCCTCTATGAGTTCCTCAAGCTCCGTAGGCTCCATCGCCGCAGCAGCCGTCATACCGCATACCTCCATATCGATATCAATTCAGCAGTATCGATAGTAGAAATCGCGGCTCATACGCACGTGAGCGCATTGTCAAGTGTTTGTAAGGGCACGCTGGTTATGCAGCGGGCAGTGCAATGGTAAACACCGTGTGCTCGGGCGTCGATTCGCACGCAATGGTGCCGCTGTGTGCCGCGACAATCTCCTTGGCGATGGCAAGGCCCAGGCCGGCGCCACCGCGATTGGTCGCACGTGCCGCGTCCAGGCGATAGAACTTCTCAAAGATCACCTTGAGCTTAGCCGCCGGAATCGGATCACCCTGATTGATAAAGCGAATTCGCACGCCACCGTCATCTTGGCGTCGGGCCTCGATCGCAATGGTCGATCCTTCGTAGCTATAGGCGATGGCGTTTTTCATGATGTTGTTGAACACGCGAGCCATCTTGTCGCCATCCACGAGCACCGTCAGGTCCTCGTGGATATCAACTTGGGCTTCCTTATGCTGCTCGTTGAGGATGGGATAGAACTCGTCAGCCACCTGAGCCAGCAGCAACCCCAGATCAACATAGCCGCGCGTGAGCACGATATCGTGGAAGTCAAAGCGTGTGATATCAAAGAACTCCTCAATAAGCGCGTCGAGTCGGTGCGCCTTGTCGAGCGCCACGCCCGTAAAGTGCGCGCGCTGCTCAACCGGCAGGTCGGGCGCCTCCTGCAACAGCGAGAGGTAGCCCACCACGCTGGCAAGCGGCGTGCGCAGGTCATGCGCCAAGTATGTGACCAAATCGTCCTTGCGGTGTGACTCGTCACGCAGGGCTTGCTGGACTTTGTGCTCGCGGTCGCGCACACGGTTGAGCACACCCTCGACCTCCAGGAAGTCGCCGTCGATGTTGTCCCACGCGTCGGGATGATCGATCAGACGGTCCTGAATACGGGCGGCAAGCACGCGGTCGGAATGCTGCTCACCCTGCTCATAGCCCTGGTAGTACAGAGCGCGGCCGCAAAAGAACAGGACGCACACGGCAAGCGCCAAGACAAAGCCAAGCATGTTGAATACAAAGCCGGCATCGAACAGCACCGGTCCCTCAATGCCACCGAGTGCCATGGCGCCGATCGCCAGCGTCATGACCCACGCGGCACCGCCGATCACCACGCAGCGACGCACGATTTCAAAGCGATCGATCAGCACGAAGCCGATGAGTAGCACCGCCAAGATACCGGCGATGTTATCAATGCCGATCAGCAGCAGACCCAGCAAAAAGAGCAGCACCGTCGCAAGCGCGCGATTATCGACGACCGCCCTTACATATTCAAAGAGCCGATCGGGCACCTCGAACACCTGCTTATCGTCTTTTGTCATGTCCATGTCCTCGCAAACAAAGGCGTTATTCGATGATATAGCCGACGCCCCAAACGTTTTTAATAAAACGCGGCTTCTGAGCGTCGTCACCGATCTTTTCGCGCAGGTGACGAATGTGTACCATCACCGTATTGTTGGAGCCGGGCATAAAGTCCTCGTTCCACACCGCGCGGAACAGGTCCTCCACGGGCACTACGCTGCCGTGATGCACGGCCAGATACAGCAAGATGGAATACTCGATGGGCGTGAGGCGCACCGGCGCACCGTCCACCGTCACGGAGCGAGCGTCACGGTTGATCTCGAGGCCGTCGAGCTGGAGGGTCGGCGACTCGGTCGCCTGCGCGCGGCTACCGTAGCTGGTGTAGCGGCGCAACTGAGCATGAACGCGCGCGATGAGCTCCAGCGGGCGGAACGGCTTGACCACGTAATCGTCCGCGCCAAGAGAAAGGCCTTCGATCTTATCCTGCTGGGCATCGCGTGCCGTCAACATAATTACGGGATAGGTATGGCCGGCACGGATGGTACGCAGCAGCTCAAAGCCGTCGATA
>USGN01000172.1 GCA_900554255.1 uncultured Collinsella sp.
TCCATCCTCGCAGTATCCGGTTCTCAAGGTGCACGCCTGCGCTGGTTCCCGGTTCCACCGGGCCGCGCGGCAAGGAGATATATTGCCAGACCGGAGGGGCCCCGTGGGCGGGAATCTGGGCGTACACATTTCCTACACATCTTGTGATCCGACTAACGTTTGCCAGCCGTTAACTACCGCTCGCCGAGCATCTCTTTATATAAGGCAGTCTCATGGTTAAAGCGGATACGTCCCCCTAGCTAAAGCACAGCCAGCATCGAGCAACTCATCGCGTTCTTCCACCGAGAACCCCTCGGCGTAGACGCGCACCACTGGTTCGGTCCCGCTAGGACGGACCAGCAGCCACGTGTCATCCTCAAATGACAGACGCAAGCCGTCCATATGACTAACGTTTTGCGGCACCTTGCCACAAATCGACTTGGGGTTTACGCCCGGCAGCAGGGTTCGTAACGTTTCGGCATCTTCGGCCTCAAGGCGCAAATCGCGTCGACCGTAACTCGTCTTACCAAAACTGTCCTCGAGTTGGTCGACCAGAACGCCCAAAGGCGCGTCCGTCTTTGCCATAAGCTCACACAGAATCAGACAAGCAAGGATTCCATCGCGCTCGGGCATATGCGCGGCGATGCCGATACCACCGGCTTCTTCGCCGCCCATGAGGACGCCGCCCTTCTTCATCTCCGCCGCTATATATTTGAAACCGACTGGTTTGACGGTCACGCGGCAGCCAAGCGCCTCGGCAATGCGACGCACGAGCGTCGAGCATGAAAGATTGACGACGACGCGCCCCTCCAAATTACGAAATTGAACCAAGTCGCCCAAAACGAGCGCCATGATCTGATGCGGATGTATATATCTGCCGCGCTCGTCAACCGCGCCGATACGGTCGGCGTCGCCGTCGGTCACCAGGCCAGCGCAAGCTCCGTCCTCGATAACCGTGCGCTCGCAAGCGTCCACCCACGGTTCAACGGGGTCGGGGCAGATATCTTCTTGGTCAGACGCCTGCCCGGCGTGAATCTCGTGCACCTCAACGCCAAGCTCGCGCAACAAGTCGGCTAGATAGCCCTGGGCTGCGCCGCCCATGGGATCGACAACCACGCGCAAGTGCGCGGCGCGGATGGCTTCGGCATCGACAAACGATGCCACCGCCTGCATATAGTCAGGAATGATATCCGCGGTGCGATATTGCCCCTCGAGCCCCATTGGCTCGGGAGCCATAGTCTCTTCGAGCTCTTCGATGACATCCTGGTTGGCGGTCGAGCCGTCACCCATGCGAATCTTGAGGCACAGATAGCCCTGCGGATGATGGGACCCCGTCACCATGAGCGCGCCGCACGCTTCACCGTCATAAGCCGCCGCCCACGTAAGGGCAGGGGTCGGGACAGGTCGCGAAGCGAGCACGGCGTCTAGCCCGTGCGCTGCTAGCACGCCCGCCGCAAGCTCAGCGAACTCGCGCGCCAGGGGCCGGGTGTCGAACCCTATATATACCGTTTTGCCCGGATTGGTCTTTTGCCACAACTCGCCGACGGCATCGGCGATACGGGCAACGTTATCGGCAGTGAAGTCCTCATCGACGCGAGCGCGCCAACCGTCAGTTCCAAAATGAATTATCGCGCACACGCGCAGACACCTCACAGTGTTTGGATCATGGTACGCATGGGGTATACCCGCAACACGCACTCGACAACCTGCCGGCACCAGCATTCACCATTTGGGCAAATGCTGCCGAGAACATGCAGGCAATAAAAAACCGCCCCGTATGGAGCGGTTTTGCCCTTTATATATCGAGCGCCTCGGCCATCGCTGCCGTAGTGATTGCCGTGGTTCCACAGCAACTGCCCACCATTGCGGCACCGGCATGTTTCCATTCGATGCATGCGCGCGCGAAAGCTTCGGGGTTCTCGTGCCATACGGGGCCATCCTGAGTCTGGACCGGATCGCCTACGTTGGGACGCACCGTGACGGGAGTAGTCGCCGATGCAACCATCCTGGGCACCGCCGCGTTCGCAGCCGAAAGCGAACAGCAATTAACACCAATCGAGTTTGCGCCGTGTTTTTCGGCGTACAAAACGGCTGCCTCGATGTTGAGGCCATCGCCCAACAGGTCGCCTTTTTCGTCAACGACAAAACTCACCAGAACAGGCATGCCGTCGGCGGCATCTCGAGCGCCGGCAAGCATGGGCTGCAAATTACGGATAGACGTCACCGTCTCGATCAGCAGACCGTCAACGCCAGCATTGAGCAAGGCGTGCGCCTGTTCGCGCGCAATGCCTCGGATTTCACGATACTCGGCAGAGTCCTCGGCAAACCACTCAATACCGATCGGGCCCATCGAGCCCAGCAGCAGCTGAGGGTGCGCCTGGCGGGCATCGTCGACGGCCCCGCGATTGACCTCCGCCACGGACGGCGAAATCTGGTCGTGCTTGAGGGCATAGCTCGATGCCTGAAAGGTGTTGGTAATGAGCACCTGCGCGCCGGCGGCGACATACAAGCGATGGATACGAGAAACGGTCTGCGGCTCTGCCAGATTCCAAAACGCCGGTGGAATGTCGGCGGCATCGTACTCACTCAACAAGACACTGCCCATGGGACCCTGCGCCAACAAGGTCTCGCTCGACAAGCGGCGCGTAAGTTCCTCGGCACCAAAGCGGTTGTAATAACTCGTATCCATATATATCCCGCTATTCCTCGACGCTGATTCCTTGCTTTTCGAGATAGGCGAGCCAGCGATTCATCGTGTCCTCGGATAGCGCATGCTCCATCATGCAGGCCTCGGAATCGGCACGCTCAAATTCGACGCCGAGCTCCTGAACCAAAAATGTGCGGATGAGGCGATGACGGTACCAGATAGCCGTGCCAACCTCGCGGCCGCGATCGGTCAGAATTACCTTGCCGTAGTGCGATTGCTCGACAAGCTCGGATGCCTTGAGCGCCGAAACCGCTTTATTGACCGATGCCTTGGAGACGCCAAGGCGCTGCGCGATGTCGACCGATCGCACGCCGTTGGTTTCCCCCTCTTCGCTTTCAATGCGAACCATGCACTCCAAGTAGTCTTCGTTCGCCACCGTTAGGTGCAGCTCGCGCGAGCTATTTGTCGTATCCATGACCTTCCGTCCCTTCTGCGTTCAAAGGCTGATTCTACCCCATCCAAGCGTCGTGGTATGCCGTGGCATACCGTGCTAGAGTTCTTGTTGCACACGACGACCAAGATTGGAGCGGTCTTTATGGAAAACAAAACCACGAACCCCGACGTCCTCGAACGCTTTTTGCGCTACGTCCAAATCAACACGCAATCCGAGGACGCAAACTGCGACCAGGTGCCTTCGAGCACCGTTCAGTTTGACCTTGCCAACATCCTGGCCGAGGAGCTGCGCGAGCTCGGCGCGGTCGATGCCCATGTGACCGAGCATGCATACGTGTGCGCGCATATTCCTGCGAGCGCGGGCGCGGAGAACAAGCCCGCCCTGGGTCTGATCGCACACCTCGACACCACCGAGGTTGCGCCGGGCGCCGGCGTGAAGCCGCACATTGTGCACTACGAAGGCGGCGA
>USGN01000173.1 GCA_900554255.1 uncultured Collinsella sp.
GAGATTCAGAACGTAGAGGAATTCGAGCTGCTCATCAACGGCTACCGGACAGATGGCGGTTGGTCCATTTTCATTACCGGTTCGAATTCATATCTGCTTTCTGGGCAGCTTGTTACAAAGCTGACGGGTCGCTATATCGAGTTCGAAGTGTTCCCACTCGACTTTGCGGAATATATCGATATGAAGCGTTTTCTCGGCAAGCCTGTCAATGACGTTCTCGTAGGAGAGTTTACCGAGTACCTGACCCTTGGAGGATTTCCCAAAGCGTTGGAGTATGAGGGCGAGGATGAAAAGCGCACCTATATCAAGAGTGTTATTCATGAGATCTTTGAAAAGGACGTCAAACATTCGAACAAGATTAAGAATGTCTCGGTTTTCGATGCCGTCCAGACGTATCTCATCAACAACTTTGGTGCGCCGACGAACCTGAAGAACCTCCTTGCGTACTTCAATGATGTCGAGAAGATTCCCATCAAGCGCGAAACGCTCAATCGGTATATCCAGATTCTTGTTGACGCGAAGATCCTTTATCGCTGCTCGAGGTTCGATCTCAAGTCTCGGCGATCGCTTATCCGCGAAGAGAAGTACTACCTGGCTGATCCCGGCTTCTATTTCGCCATGAACACGGATGCGAGGATTAACTACGGGCCGGCGTTGGAGAACGTGCTCTACCTTTATCTTGCATCGCGCGGGTACGAGCTTTCTGTGGGCCGTATTGGGAAGCTCGAGTGTGACTTCATCGCTCGTAGGCGCAATGCTTACGCCTACATCCAGGTCTCTATGTCGATTGCCGACAGAGGCGTCGAGGAGCGCGAGTACAGGCCGTTCGGCCACATCAGGGATGGGTATCCGCGCTACTTGTTCACGCTTGATCCTCTATTGCAGGAGAGGGATGGCGTCAGGCACCTTAACATGGCGTCGTTTATGCAAGATGGCGGTGATCTTATTTGAGCGGCGGCCAGATTCTTTTGCTCCCTAGTGCGCAAACAGTGCGGGCATCAAATGGGGACCATTGCCTCACGTAGAATCGATAGATTGAGGACTTGTTTTGATGTTGACAAGCTTTTGGCCAGTGACTCCTATTGCCGAGTGGGAATAGCGGAAATAACAGCCTCTGGACCTTTTGGTTCGGAGACTTTCTTTTTCGTTCTGTTCGGAAGGAGCTCCTTGCCAGAGTCCCATGGATAGCGAACGGCTTTATCGAGCGTGTGCGTTTTCGTAGGCGCCTTTGATTTCTTCCGGCAAATTGTCGGGAATCAGCGTCTCCAGCCTATCCTCGCTGCCATCTTGAATCGCTTGCTCGTAGTACCAGCATTTGAACTTCAACATGTCCAGGGCACGGTTCATCTTCGCGATCTCCGACTCCATGTGGGCCTTCCGCTCCTCGAACATGGCCTTGCGCTGGGGGTATGTTGATGGACCCTCTGCACACCATTCCATGAACAGACGGATGTCCTTGATCTCCATTCCCGCCTTCTTCAGGCATTCGATGACCCGAAGCGCCTCGAGTTCCGTATCGCCGAATCGGCGAATGCCGGACATCCGCTCCAGCCCCGGGAACAATCCCTGCTTGTCGTAATACCGCAGCGTTGAGGCGGGCAGACCGAACATCTCCGCCACCTGTCCGATTGTGTACATGGCCCCTCCGAATAAATCTCGAATTCATTCCTTGACCTAAAGTCAGGTTTAGGTATTACCTTCATTCTCGTCAATACAAATCGGTAGCGCAAGGGGTGGTCCGTAATGGGCAAAACGGTTTTCGCCGGTGGCGTGAACGGTGTGGGCGGAATCGCCGGGCACCCCGCCCTTGAGCAGGCGCGACGAATGGGCATGGGGATCTAGGCGGGCAGCTTGACCGCGCGGAAGCAGTTTTGCACTCAAAACCATCGACAGGAGGAATCAAACATGGCAATTAAGCAGACGGCGGGCAGGGATACCCTGGGGGACTTTGCCCCCAAATTTGCACAGCTCAATGACGATGTGCTGTTCGGCGAGGTGTGGAGCCGAGAAGACGGGCTTTCCCTTCGAGATCGCAGCGTGGTGACGGTGGTTGCCTTGATGGCACAGGGGCTGACGGACTCTTCGTTCCAATATCATCTGATGTCCGCAAAGAACAACGGGGTGACCAGGACTGAGATAGCGGAAATCCTTACGCATGCGGCGTTTTATGCGGGATGGCCCAAGGCGTGGGCGGCCTTTCGCATGGCGAAGGAGGTCTGGGCGGACGAGGACGACGGCGCCGACGCAAAGGCCCGACACCAAAACGAGATGGCCTTTCCTATCGGTGCCCCCAACGACGCATTTGCGAAGTACTTTATCGGGCAAAGCTACCTCGCGCCCCTTTCCACCAATCAGGTCGGCATTTACAACGTGACGTTCGAGCCCGGCTGCCGCAACAACTGGCACGTCCATCACGCCAAAAGCGGTGGCGGACAGATCCTCGTCTGCGTGGCCGGTCGAGGGTTTTACCAGGAATGGGGCAAATCGGCACAGGAGCTGCGCCCTGGCGACGTGGTCAACATCGCCCCGGGTGTGAAACATTGGCACGGAGCCGCGCCCGAGAGCTGGTTCTCCCATCTCGCGCTGGAGGTTCCGGGCGAGGAGACCTCCAACGAGTGGTTGGAGCCCGTGGACGACGAGGAATACCTTACAGCGACTGACAAGGAGGCTTAAACTTTGACACCCGAATCAGAGCCATCGCTTCTATGGGCGTGATGTCCGGGCTGATGAAAGCGCAAAAGCCTCGCCACGTTACTCGTTACCTGTCCGCGCCGTCGAGAGCAAGGCGCCCAAGTCTGCCTGGATCGCCTCTGCCTTGCTTCCAAGCTGCAGCGGAGCCGAGTCGCCCGAGATGTTTACGCTCAGCAGGTGCGCATCCGGCAGCTTTGCGGTCATGCTCCAGAATGGGAGCGTGATGATGCCGGGGGTCATCTCGCCCACGCCGAGCTCCAGCAACAGCACGCGGCTACTACCGCGCTCGCGCACGAAACGCTCGTATCGTTCGAGGCTCTCGCGCCACGCCGCGCCCTGCAGAAATGTGTCGTCGCGCACCCACGGCACGAGCTGCCAGCCGCAGTGCGGGCATCGGGGGACGTCCTCGCTTCGGATTTCGAACTCTGCCATGCCCGCAAGCATGCGCTCGACGCAGGGACCCGCGTCGAAGAGCTCGTCGCAGCATGGCTGCTTGCACTGAAGGTGCATGAAGCTTCCCTGATAGTTGCAGACCCTCTCGGCGGGAAATGTCTTTTCGACTTGGGTGTCCACATTGGTGCTCAGGATGAAGTAATCCTTATGGCCGATGAGGGACCGCAGGTCGAGATAGGGTTGCGAGGCCGGCTCGCGCAGCATGAAGTCGATGTATCGCGCATAGTATGCCCATTGCTGCTCGAGGCTGGGGTAGAGGTGGTAGAAGCCGTCGAAAAGGCTCTTGAAGCCAAAGGCTTGCTGCCAGTTCGCCATTCCGGCACGCGTCATGCCCGCGTGGTTGTAATGGTTGAACCCGGCGGCGCTCGACA
>USGN01000174.1 GCA_900554255.1 uncultured Collinsella sp.
AAAAAGCCTCCCATTTCTCGTGTCCAAGAAATGGGAGGCAGTTCACTTTCCATCGGGCGCGTTTCCTATTCGGGCCAAATAAATTGCGTGCGGCCGGCCTCGCCGCCATCGATTAGCAGACTCTGCCCGGTCATAAACCGGTTGGTCACGCCCACAAAGTAGATCCACTCGGCGATCTCTTGGGCGGTGGCCCAGCGCTTAAGCGGCGTGAGCTCCATAATCTGGTTCCACAGGTGTTCGTCTTCCATCACGCAACGGTTGAGCGGCGTGATAACGCCACCCGGGTCCACACTGTTGGCGATAGCCTGCGGTGCCAGGCGGTTTGCAAGGTTCTTGGTGTAGGCGATAACGCCGCCCTTGCTGGCAGCATAGGCGGGAAACTCCGATCCCGTATGCCCACTCGCCGACCCCACATTGACCACGGATTTGATAGTCGGCGCCGGCTTGGCGGCAAGCCCCTCCCCCACAAAGGCGTAGCACTCGGTCACGTTGATGGTGCCACACAGGTTGGCAGCGATGTCATCGGCCGAATCCTGCGTACCGGCAACGTTCACGATTACCTGGGGTTCAAGGTCGCCTGGAAACGAGCCCGGCTCGCGGACATCAACGATCAGATGACGGTAGCGCTCGTGTTCGACCGCCGCCGGCAAAAGATCAAAGCCCACGACCTCGTGGCCCTCGTCCAAAAAACTCTGCACGCACGCGGCTCCGATACCGCCCGAAGCGCCCGTGATCAAAACCCGCATACTTGCTCCTTAGGCGGTTGCGTGGCGCTCGAGGTACTCGGAGCCCACATTCTCGCGCTCCCAGCCGCGCACGACCTTGTAGCCCACAGGGCTCAGGAAGACCTCGCACAGCAGCTCGGCGATAGCGCCGGTCAGCGAGCACATAAGGACCTGTACCCAGGTCCAACCAAAGAACGTGTGGCTCACTACAATGGCAAAGACCAAGTTGTCGATAAACTGGCCAACACCCGTGGACACATAGGAGCGGAAGGCGAAGCTCGCAAAGTTATTCTTCTTGAGCATACGGCCGAGCGACTGGTTGAGCGTGGAGTTAACCACGGCAGAAACGAGCATTGCCAGCGAAGAGCCCAGTACCACGTACCAGGTGCCGCCGATGGTGGCGTTAAGGGCGGTGTTGACCTCGATCATGCCCGTGTCGTAGTAGGCGCCCCACATGCCGGGCGTGAGCGAGCATGCCCAAAAGCACAGGCTCACGGCCAGGTTGACCAGCAGCGCGAGGATAGAGATTTTGATGGATGCCTTGGCGCCAAAGCGCTTGCAGATCATATCCTGGCACAAAAACGAGACCCAGCTCACCACAAAGCCGCAGTCGAGTGCCAGATACGGCAGGCTGATAAGCTCTTTGTTGGCCAGCAGGTTCATCATGATGACGCTCACGAAAAACAGCGAAACCGTTGCCGCGGGAATGCTCCGCAACAGGACCTTGTAGTCCTCCATGACCTTCTTGATCATTATGTACTCCTTTGGTTTTAGGTTTAACGAGCAGGATATCGGACCCGAACTGCTCGGACGCCCCGGTCTTGAGACGACGGTGGGTATGATAGCCGCTCACACGGCATCAGGCAAGCAACCGGCGCGGTAGCCCCGCAGGGCCACCGCGCCGATGCGTTAAAAGGCTACGTTGCCAAACTCCGACAGGATCAGGTCGGGGTTGTGGTCGGTTGCCCAGTCCACGTTCCACGGGCTCGTGAACAGCAGCAGCTTGCCGCCGCGCATGTCCTCGACGCGCAGCGTATCGCGCGTGAGCGAAAGGCCCGGGATATCGATGGTGTCGGGGTCGTTCTGGATCCAGCGGATGTCCGTATAGGGCAGCGGCTGGCGACGAACCTCAACACGGTACTCGGCCTTGAGGCGGCGCTCGAGCACCTCAAACTGCAACACGCCGACCACGCCCACGATGACGCTCTCCATGCCGGCACCCAACTCGCGGAAGATCTGGATGGCGCCCTCCTGAGCAAGCTCCTCCATGCCCTTGACGAACTGCTTGCGCTTGAGCGTGTCGACCTGCGTAATACGAGCGAACATCTCGGGGGCAAACGTCGGGATCTGCGGATACTGCACGTGGCGCTTGCCGGAGCACACGGTGTCGCCGATGCTAAAGATGCCCGGATCGAACAGGCCCACGATATCGCCCGCGTACGCCTCGTCCACGATGGCGCGGTCATCGGCCATCATCGACGTGCCCGTGGCAAGCTTAAGCTTGCGGTTGCCCTGCACGTGGAAGGCATCCATGCCGCGCTCGAACTTGCCCGAGCAAATGCGCACAAAGGCGATGCGGTCGCGGTGGTTCTTGTCCATGTTGGCCTGGATCTTAAACACAAAGCCGCTAAAGTCGTCGCGGCAAGGATCGACCGGCTCGCTGGTGAGCGTATCGGTATAGGCGCGCGGCGTCGGGGCCAGACGCAGGAACTCCTTGAGGAAGGGCTCCACACCAAAGTTGGTGAGCGCCGAGCCAAAGAACGCCGGGCTCAGCTTGCCGCAGGCCACGGCATCCAAGTCGAGCTCGTCACCGGCGCCATCGAGCAGCTCGATATCGTCCATCAGGTTCTTATGGTTCTCCTCGCCGATGAGCTCATCCATGGCGGGGTCGCCCAGCTCGGCCTCGACCTCGGCGACCTTCTTGGTGGCGTTGGCGTGACCATCGCCCTCAAAGGCGATAACGCGACGGGTCTGACGATCGAACACGCCGCGGAAGTTACGACCGCTGCCGATCGGCCAGTTCATGGGATACGTATTGATACCCAGGACATTCTCGATCTCTTCCATGAGCTCAAACGGGTCGCGAGCCTCGTGGTCGAGCTTGTTCACAAAGGTGAAGATGGGAATATGACGCAGCGTGCAGACCTTAAAGAGCTTTTTGGTCTGGGCCTCGACGCCCTTGGCGCCGTCGATGACCATGACCGCGGCGTCGGCGGCCATAAGGGTACGGTAGGTATCCTCCGAGAAGTCCTGGTGGCCGGGGGTATCGAGGATGTTGACGCAGGCGCCGTTGTAGGTGAACTGCAGCACCGAGGAGGTAACGGAAATACCGCGCTCCTTCTCGATGTCCATCCAGTCCGAGACGGCATGCTTGGCCGAGCTCTTGCCCTTGACCGAGCCGGCGGTCTGGATGCTGCCGGTATAGAGCAGCAGCTTCTCGGTAAGCGTGGTCTTACCGGCGTCCGGGTGGCTGATGATCGCGAATGTGCGGCGCGACGAGATTTCATCCGACAGGCTTGCCATGCGGATCCTTTCTTGCATTAAGTGCATTACGTCGATGTAATCGTACTATTGTAGCCGCGAAATCTCGGCATAGGGCACCTGTCAGGACAAATTCATCAGTTGGGGCCTAGGGTAGCAGTCGATGGCGGCACTCCGCAGCAGTTTGTCTCGATCTGTAACATCTAGACGGTTTTTGAACCTCTACCTGTTACAGATTTAGACAACCAGGTGGGCGTCCCAGAAAGATCTCAATCTGTAACATCTA
>USGN01000175.1 GCA_900554255.1 uncultured Collinsella sp.
AAAGAAGAGTTGTTGTCAATTCAATTTGACGGTACCCCTGTTTAACGAGGCGAGGAGACCTCGGCTTGCTTCCTCTCTCAGAGCTATCGTGTCGAAACCAGTCGCCCCCGAATGTCGGGAAAGTCTGGATGGCATCGGGCACGAGTACCCAACACCCGTCGACTTTTCAAGGAACATGCAGGGCGAGCCCCGCTTGTGGAGTGTTATCTTACCACGTTCTGAAAGCGGACAGCTGTTCTATGCACGAGCTGTGAAGACCCCAATGTGCGCCGCACTTCGCACTTTTGCTACCGATTGCGTCACGTATATTTTCGCCAAGCAAAATTGACCCGTCGAAAGGACCGTTATGGATACCAAGCAGCAACTCGTCAATGCCCTCGCAGGCCTGGGCTCAACCATTACCGAAGCTATGGATGTCATCGAAGGCTTTGTCCCCTGCGGACATCCCGCCCTCACGGTTTCGAACGCCCTTGTTGCGCTGGACGCTGACGATGATGCAGCTCTCGCCCAGCAGCTTGAGACCGTCGAGGGCTTTATCGACCACGTGAGCGAAAACCGCGGCGTGACCGCCTACCACGGCGTCGACGTCGAGCCCGCGGGTCCCAAAGCCGATCTGTTCGCAGCAATCCGCGAGGTAGGCGCCCTTATGCAGACCGCAGGCGTCAAGAACACCCAGGTCAATGAGTGGGTCTACCGCAGTCTGGCGGCACTCGACAGCTCCGACGAAAAGGCAGCCGAGCAGCTCGCAGAAGTCCCCGCCATCAAAGCTGCACTTGCCTAAAAAGGCCTGCACCCTGGCGGTTGCGGTACCGCCCGAATGCAGGCCATAAACTCAAGCAAAAACGCTAACGCAGATACGCTTTCGCGTTGCTCAGGCTGTAGGCAATCGTCGAGCCGTTGTGCAGCAGCGATGACGCTTGCGGGGTAATCGCGCCGGTAATGCCCAGTGCCAGGAGCGCCGAGTTGGTGAGCATCACCTTAGAGTAGGAGCTCGTCAGACGATCAACGAGGCCCTGGCTCATGCGGCGCAGGCGCACGATCGCGGCCAGATCTGTATCGGTCAGGATGATATCGGCGACCTCCTTGGCGATGTCGCTTCCACCGCCCATGGCCAGACCCACATCGGCCAAACCAAGCGCCGGTGAGTCGTTGACGCCGTCGCCCACCATGGCAACGTGGCGCCCCTCGCTCTTAATGCGCTCCACATAAGCGTACTTGTCCTCGGGCAGCAGCTCGGCCTTAAACTCGTCGACACCTGCCTCGCGCGCAATGCGCTCGGCCGTGCGCTCCGAGTCGCCCGTGAGCATGACCACGTGCTTAACGCCCAACGCGTGCAAGTCGGCGATGGCCTCGCGGACCCCGGCCTTGAGCGGGTCCTCGATACCGAGCACGCCCACAACGGTGCCATCGACCGCCAGATACAGCGGCGACAGGCCCTGCATCTGGGACTCGATTTGCTCCTTAATGTCGGACTCGAGCCGCGCGCTCTCATCCTCAAATACAAAGTGCACGGAACCGATGATGGCGCGACGCCCTTCAATGGACGAAGCGATACCGTGCGCCACAATATACTCGACAGCAGCGTGACGCTCGCGGTGCTCGAGCCCACGCTCGTGAGCAGCGTTGACCACGGCACGCGCCACCGGATGCGGGAAATGCTCCTCCAAGCAAGCGGAAAGGCGCAGGATCTCGTCCTCGCTCCAGCCATCGGTGGTGAGTACGCAGGCAAGACGCGGCTGCGCCTCGGTGAGCGTGCCGGTCTTATCAAACACAATGGTGTCGGCCTTGGCAAACGACTCAAAGTACTTTGCGCCCTTGACCATGACGCCCATCTTAGCGGCGTCGCTCATGGCAGTCATGACGGCAACGGAACCCGTGAGCTTGAGTGCGCACGAGTAGTCGACCATCAGCGCCGCCGAGGTCTTGATAAGGCTGCGCGTAGTGAGCGCGACCAGGCCCGCAAGCAGGAAGTTCCACGGGACGATCTTGTTGGCGAGGTCCTCCATATGCGACTGGCCCTCGGACTTGAGCGAGTCGGCCGTCTGCACGAGCGAGACGATTGAGCGCAGTTTGGTTTGCGCCGTATTGGCGCGCACACGCACCAAGATGCTGCCGTCTTCCACGACGGTGCCGGCGAACACGTCGTCGCCCACGCTGCGCTCGACGGCCAGCGGCTCGCCGGTCAGGGTCGCCTGGTTGACCATAGCGCTCCCCTGCTCGACAACACCGTCGATGCAAATGGACATGCCGGTGCGCACGGCGACCAAATCGCCGGGTTCAAGCTCGGTAGCGGCAACGCTCACCTCGGTGTCGCCGACGACCTTTTGCGCTTTGTCGGGCACATCGAGCAGCGAGTTGATGAGCTCGTTTTCGCTCATGGCGCGAGTGTAGTCCTCGAGCAGCTCGCCCACGTTGAGCAAGAACATTGTCTGGCCCGCGGTGTCGACATCACGCTTGACGAACGAAATGCCGATGGCCGAAGCGTCGAGCACAGGAACGGTCAGGCGCGGCTGTGCCAGCTCATGAAGGGCAGCGCGCAAAAATGCCATGTAACCGGCCACGACAAACACCGCACGCAGAGGCGTCGGCAAGAACCAACGGCGCGCGTAGTGGGCGCCGATAAGTGTGGCAAGATCCATGACGAGCTTGTGCTTGCGCGGCTCGAGTTGCATCACGTAGCCCGACTTGGCATCGGCGATAGCTTGAGCATCGAGCGCGCCCAAGGCATCGAGCACGCTCGCGCGGCGCGGCTCGTCGTACTCCAGCGCCATCTGGCCAATGCGGCCATACACGCGCACCTTGCGCACGCCATCGATGTCGCCGCCAAGCTTTAGAAGCGCATCGAGATCGCTCTCTGGCACAGGACCCGCCAACTGAAGGCGGGTCCTGCCAGGGATCTCGCTGATAATCGAGAATCTCATAGTTTGTGCCTGGGAGCGCTACTCGGCTGCCTCGTCAGCAGCGGCCTCGCTCTGGGTGATGTAAGCAGCCTCGGCAACCATGTCGTCGACATTAGCCTTGGCCTGCTCGACCATGTCCTGGTAGCCGTTCTTGATGCGCATGCCGCACGCGATGCCCTGCACGCAGGCGTTCTTTACCGGAGCGCTGGTGAGCAGCTTGATGCCGGCCGTACCGAGCAGAAAACCGCCACCGACAAGCAGGGTGTTAAACGTGGACTTCTTCATGATGTCTCTCCCTTTTCCGCAACAACTGCGGCACGGTGCCTTAGCACCCGAGTAAACAAGTTTGCTCGAGCACACTTTTGGAAAATAGTTTAGTTTATCTAACTATTAAGTTCAACAAAGGTTAACTTTTTGGAAACTATGGGGGCGAACTCAATATGACCAGGGGACCGTCCCTTTGTCACATTCCTACAGCTGCCAGGCAGCCGCTTCCTTTTGCAGCGCAATCATGCGGGCAAATTCTCCGCCTGCTGCCTTGAGCTGCGTCGGGGTGCCCTGTTCGGCAACCACGCCATCCTTGAGC
>USGN01000176.1 GCA_900554255.1 uncultured Collinsella sp.
CTACGGCGTCATCACGTCGCCTTTTGGCGGTGTGTTCCGCCTGGATTATGCTATCGTCGCTGTGATCCTGTTTGTAATTGACTACCTGCTCACGCGCGCCTCGCGCCGCGTCCGCTAGGGGAGCGTTATGTCCAGCAGCTACATCATGAACCTGCTCGCCAGTGCCGTTGCCGTCATCGTTGGCATCGTGATCCACGAGAGCGCGCACGCCGCCGCAGCCTGGGCGCTCGGCGATAAGACGGCGCGTTCACGCGGCCGCGTTTCGCTCAACCCGGTCAACCATATCGACCCGTTCGGTACCATCATCTTGCCGCTGTTGATGCTCGCCGCCGGCGGCCCGGTATTCGCCTTTGCCAAGCCCGTGCCCGTCTACCTCAATAACCTCAAGCACCCCAAACGCGACGAGGTCCTGGTGAGCGTAGCCGGCCCCACATCGAACATCGCGCTCGCGTGCCTGGCCGCAGCCCTCATGCACCTGACCTACGGCAACCTCTACACCAGTATGTCCTTTGCCGTAGCGTCGCAAATCATGAACTTTGGCGCTACGTTTATCGTGGTCAACCTATCGCTTGCGTTCTTTAACCTCATTCCGATTCCGCCGCTTGACGGCTCGTCGATCATCGTGCCGTTCCTCAAAGGTAAGGCGCTCGCCAACTACTACCACCTGCAGCAATACGCCATGCCCATACTCATCATCGTGCTGTATCTGCTGCCCATGTGGACCGGCATCGATGTAATCGGCCGCTATTTCGACGTTACCGTGTATCCGCTGGCCGAGTGGCTGCTCAACTTCGCAATCGCCGGCATCTAGGGTAAACTTACAGGTTGACCGTGCAAAACGGTCGTAACATGCACCCAAACCGCGCCGCGAAGGCGCCGTCAAAGGAGGTCGAAGATGTCGTATCGCGTGTCGACGCAGGTCTACAGCGGACCGTTCGACCTGCTGCTGCAGCTGGTAACCCGCCAAAAAGTTGATATCGGCGCCATCTCAATCAGCGAGGTGGCCGAGCAATACCTGGCCGAGGCCGAGCGCATCGAGGCGCTGGACCTGGACGTGGCGAGCGACTTTTTACTGGTTGCGGCAACCCTTTTGGACATCAAGGCCGCCTCGCTGGTGCCCCAGGAAACCCCGCGCAAGACAGACGACGATGACGAGGACGACGAAGACCTCGAGGAACTCAGTGCACTCGACGGCGACGCCCTGCGCGAGGTCCTGATTCAGCGCCTGATTGCCTACAAGCAGTTTAAGGGCGCGGCGGCCGCCCTTGGCGCGCGCATGCAGGCCGAGAGCCGCATGCATCCGCGCGTGGCCGGCCCCGACCCCGAGTTCTTGGGCCTTATGCCCGACTACCTGGCTGGCATTACCCTGCGCGGCCTCGCCGTCATCTGCGCCGACCTGGACGGCAAGCGCCAGACCTTCCTGCTGGAGGCCGAGCACGTGGCACCGCATCGCGTGCCGCTCGACCTGACTGTGGCCTCGGTCGACCGCTTTACCATGGCGCACCAAACCTGCACCTTCCGCGAGCTGCTGGACGGCGACGCCACGACTGAGCAGCTCGTTGTCACCTTCCTGGCCATGCTCGAGCTCGCCAAACGCGGCTCGCTTACGCTGAGCCAGGACGAGATCTTCGGAACCATTCAAATCGACCGCGTCGAGGGCGCCGAGGCATACGTGCCCGGCGAGGGCCCCGAGCTCACCGAATAGGAGCGACCAATCATGTCAACCCTTTCCACGCTGGAAGCAAACAGCCTCAAAGGCGCCCTCGAGGCGCTGCTGCTGGTGTCGAGCGACCCCGTGAGCGCACCCGCGCTGGCAGGTGCGCTGGATATCGCCCCGGGCGAGTGCGCGTCGCTTTTGGCCGAGCTCAAGGTTGAGTACGAGGAGGCCAATCGCGGCTTTCAGTTGCGCGAGGTCGCCGGCGGCTGGCGCCTGTTTACGCACCCTGCCTACCACGACGTGGTCGAGGCCTATGTGTTGAGCTGGGACACGCAAAAGCTATCGCAGGCGGCGCTCGAAACCCTGGCCGTCATCGCATACCACCAGCCCGTCACGCGCGAGGTGGTCAAGGGCATCCGCGGCGTCAACTCCGACGGCGTCATCGCGTCGCTCGTGGACAAGGGCCTGGTGCGAGAGCTCGGACGCGACCCCGAGCGCGGTCAGGCCATCATCTACGGCACGACCAACGCCTTCTTGGAAAAGTTCGGCCTGCGCTCCACCCGCGACCTGCCCGATCTGGAGCAATTTGCCCCCGACGAGCAGTCGCGCAAGTTTATTCGCTAGCGCCTGAGCGGCCGCAGCATTCAGTCTACGCTCGAGGAACAGGCCGAGGATCTGGACGAAGAGCGCGAACTGATCGATACCGATGTTGAGGACGCCGATGAAGAGGAGCTTCTGCTCACAGGTGCCACCTCGGAGGATATACATGACGAGGACTAACGAAGCAGGGGAGACGCGCGCCGCCGGTGCCACGGGCGCGCCCGCAACCGATGCCCAGCCCGTCTACCCGCACACCATGCGCCTGCAGCGCTTTTTGGCGCGCGCGGGCGTGGCGAGCCGCCGCGGCTCGGAGGACCTGATGACCGCCGGCCGCGTGACAGTCAACGGCCAGGTCGCGACCGAGTTGGGCACCAAGGTCGATGTGGACCGCGACCATATCGAGGTCGACGGCATGCCCGTCAAGCTCAACCAGGGCGCCGTGTACTTGATGCTCTACAAGCCGACCGGCTACCTCACCACCATGAGCGACCCGCAGGAGCGCCCCTGCGTGGCCGACCTGGTACCGCGCAACCGCTTTCCGGGGCTCTTCCCGGTGGGTCGCCTGGACCGCGACACTACGGGCCTCTTGCTCTTTACCACCGACGGCGACCTGTCGCAGGACCTGCTGCACCCCAGCAAGCACGTCTACAAGACCTACCAGGCGCTCGTGGACGGCCACCTGACCGACCGCGACTTGGAACCACTCCGTCGCGGCATCGAGCTCGACGACGGCCTGTGCCAGCCGGCGATCTGCCGCGTCATTACCGCGCGCGAGGCCGAGGCCGTGGCTCCGCAAGGCGTCAAGCCCGGCACCACCGCCGTGGAGGTCATCATCCGCGAGGGTCGCAAGAACCAGGTCAAGCGCATGCTGAGCAAGATCCACCACCCGGTAATTCGCCTGCATCGCTGCAACTTTGCCGGCCTGGAGCTCAAGGACGTGGCCAAGGGCTCGTGGCGCGAGCTCACCGACCGCGAGGTGCAGATCCTCAAGGCCGGCGGCATCCCGCCTAAGCAGGCCAGCCCCAAGCGCGGCAGCGGCAAGCCCCAGGACACGCCCGCGGCCCGCACGCGTCACCACGGCAGCCACGGCTCCGCACCCAAGCGCAACACCTACCGCGAGCGCTACACCGGCTAGGCAGACCGCCAACCAAAACAACGCCCGCGCATCATTTCAGCACGTCAACCACCGAAAGGA
>USGN01000177.1 GCA_900554255.1 uncultured Collinsella sp.
GCAAATTGAAGCTCAAAAATGTGCCTATGCACATTTTTGAAGATCACTCTTCTTCGCGATAGCTCTCGGGCTTGATGTCGATCTTGTAGCCGACGAGACGCGCGGCTAAGCGCGCGTATGCGCAAGACGGGCTTTGAGGGGCGACCAATCAAGGTCCGTCTTGCTGTTGACAGGAGGCTTTGGGGGAAGCGTATGGGTCTTGAGGGAATCAAGCTGATTGCATGCGATTTGGACGGCACGTTGCTGCATCCGGGGGAGCGCGAGCCGCGTTCCGAGGCCTTTGAGCTCATCGATGAACTGCATCGTCGCGGTATCGTGTTTATGCCGGCGAGCGGTCGTCAATATGCGAGCTTGCGCTATCTGTTTACCCCGGTGGCCGATGAGCTCGCCTATGTATGCGAAAACGGAGCCCTGGTGATGAGCGAGGGGCGTGCCGTTGTCAAGCGCTCCATGGAGCGTAGCCTTGCTATGGATATCGCGAATGCCGTGGTTGCGTATCCCCATGCCGACGTGACCCTTTCGTGTGAGGGACACCTCTACACCATGAGCGGCAACGATGCGTTTGTCGACCATTTGCGCTATGAGGTCCACTGCGATGTGGCGGTGGTCGACCGTCCCGAGGACATCGACGAGGACGTCATTAAGATTGCCTTCCAGACGCCCGAGGTGAATCAGCCGGCGGCCCTGGAGTATTTCGAGCACCTCTTTAGCGACCGTGTCGACGTGATGACGTCGGGAACCGAATGGACGGACTTTATCGGCTTTGATTCGGGTAAGGGTTCCGCGCTTGCCGATTACGGTCGTGCCCTGGGTATTTCGCCCGATGAGATGATGGCGTTTGGCGACAATGAGAACGATCGCGACATGCTTAACGTCGTGGGCCATCCCTATCTGATGGAGAGCTGCAACCCCACCATGCGCGACATCAACGACCGCGTCCGTTACGTGCGCACGGTCGAAGAAGAACTGCGCCGTCTGCTCGCCGAGTAGGTTTTTGGGACATGCCTAGAAATCTACCTACAGTTGGGGCAGAGACCCTCGAAGATGGTGCAGTGCGAGATGACGCTCCAACCGATTTGCTCGGATGCCTTGGCGTCGAGCTGGGCATCGAAGGGGAGTGGTACGTCGATGACGCGGCTGCACGAGGTGCAGATGATATGCGCATGCGGCTCGATCGTGCGATCGAAGCGGCTGCCGCCCGGCGTCTTGATGGAGAGAATCTCGCCGGCGTCGGCCAAGAGATTGAGGTTGCGGTAGACCGTGCCGCGGCTGATTTTGTCATCCTGCGCGCGCACGACGTTGTAGATTTCGTCGGCGGTGGGATGGTTATAGCTTTGGCGCACGGCGTCAAGAACCAGCTTTCGCTGCCTGGTATTCCTTCTTTGCACCGCCATGCGCCTCGCCTCTTTTCTATCAACGGTCGTAGGTAAATGATACCGTATTTAGCACACAATACTAATAACGAGGCGTGAAACCGTCTTCATTGGCAAGTGGGGCTCGGGCCTGGGCGTCTACGAGGCGAACACGCGTTCCCATGCGCTCGTAGGAGGCATGAAGCGCCTCGAGATGAGATAGGATATTTGCCGGAGCCCCCTGTATCTCCATCTCGACTGAGCCGTCTTCCATGTTACGCACCCAGCCGGTGAGCGCGCGTGCCTGCGCGAGGTTGGTGTTGGTAAAGCGAAAGCCAACGCCCTGGACTTGCCCCGCCCAGCGCAGGAAATAGCGCAGGGGAGTGTCTTGAGTGGCCTCGTCGCTTGCGAGCACAGTAAGCCTGCGGCGCAGCTCGAGCTCGACGTTTGATGGTTTTTGAGGCTCTCGACTGCCGCCGGTGACGCTGGAGAAGAACGTATCGAAGAGGCCCATAGCTATGCCTGCTTGCCTGCGTCGGCCGGGAAGGTTATGCCGGCCTGCTGGCGCACGGCATCCATGATGCGCAGTGAGACGAGTGTGACATCGCGGTAGTGGCCAAGCTCGTGGCGTCCCGCCGGGGTCTCCCAAATCTCTTTCTTAACGTTATCGATGCCGCCGATGGCGGTGATAAAGTCTGTGAGTTCGTATTCCATGGTGTTGCTCGATTTGGGCAGGTCGAGCACGCGGCCGTTGTCGCCCTGTTCGCGCGGCGCCTCGGTCGCCGAGCCGCGTACGACGTCGCCGCGATAGTCGATGCGGACGTTGCGGGGCGTTGACAGATGGTCAATCTGGATAGTGCCACGCTCGCCTTCGATCTGCGAGGGCAGCAGGTCATTCGTAATTTTGGAGTGCGCGAGCTCGACGGAGATGCGGCCTCCGCCATAGCTGGCGAGGATGGAACCGCAGCCGTCGATGGGGCCGTGCGTGAGCTGTCGCGTGGTGGGGTCGAGCAGAGTAGTCATGCTCGTAAGGCCGGAAGGCATGCCGAAAATCTCGACCATGGGCTCGACGGTGTAGACGCCAATATCCATGAGGGAGCCCGATGCCATATTGCAGTCGAAGATATTGGTGGCGCGTCCCGCGAGAATTTCGTTGTAGCGCGAGGAATACTTGCCAAAGCGCAATGAGGCGCGGCGGATGGGGGCGATCTCGCCCAGGGCGTCCTCGATGGCGTGGAAGGCGGGATCGTGGAGGGGACGCATGGCCTCGAGGGCCACGACACCTGCTGCCTCGGCAGCGCGGAAGACTTCCAGCGCCTGCGCTTCGGTGGCGCAGAAGGGTTTCTCGACGATGACGTGCTTGCCACCGGCGATGCAGGCAAGGGCCTGCTCGTAGTGAAGTGCGTTAGGGCTGCCGATATAGACGGCGTCGACGTCGACGGCGGACGCAAGCTCGTCAAGTGCGGTGAAGTTACGTTCGCCGCCGTGTTCGGCGGTAAAGGCAGTACCGCGATTGGCGTCGCGCGAAAGCGTGCCCACAAACGCGGCTTGGTCGTTGGCGTTGACGACTTGGATAAAGTCGTCGGTGATCATGGATGTGCCGATGGTCGCGATGCGCAGCATACGTCCCCCTTGCGTTGTTTGGTCTACAGGATGAGTGTAGCGCGTGGGGATATAAAGCTGCGCGAAAACGCTATTACAGGTCGCTCTCGTTAAAGCCGGTGTCGATATCGAGGTTGCTGCCGTCGGCCGCCGTGGTGGCAAGCTCGTCGCAGCGCTCGTTGAGCTCATGGCCGGCGTGGCCCTTAACCCAGATGAACTCCACTTTGTGCTTGCTCTTTGCGGTGAGCAGGCGCTCCCACAAGTCGCGGTTCTTGACAGGCTGCTTGTTGGCGGTCTTCCAGCCGCGTTTTTTCCAGCCGTCGATCCAGTGTTTATTGAAAGCGTTGACGACGTACTGCGAATCGGAATGGACCTCGACCTCGCAGGGGCGGTTGAGCGCCTCGAGCGCCACGATGACCGCCATGAGCTCCATGCGGTTGTTGGTGGTCTTGGCGTAGCCGCGCGAAAGCTCGGAGGTGAAGGTCTTGCCGGCGGGG
>USGN01000178.1 GCA_900554255.1 uncultured Collinsella sp.
ATCCTCGCAGTATCCGGTTCTCAAGGTGCACGCCCCGCGGTCCATCCGGTTCGACCGGGCCGCGCGGCAAGGAGATATATTGCCAGACCGGAGGGGCCCCGGGGGCGGGAATTCCACTCTTCACAAGTCCTACACAATACATCGCTTCCTATATAAGTAATAGAAAGGCTGGTGCAGAAATACTGCACGTATCAGATGATGACCCTTCGGTTAATAGATATATAAAGATCGGTCACCTGTAAGTGTCTATCTACCCGCGCTTTTGCTATATAAACCAGCGCTTCAGATAAAAAGAGGGAGCGCCGCGCACAACGCGACACTCCCCTAGCGATTCAAGAGAATCTATTAGGCCTCGAGAGCCTTCTTGGCGATGGTAGCCAGCTCGTTGAAGGACTCGATGTCCTCGTAAGCCATCTGAGCCAGAACCTTGCGGTCGAGCTCGATGCCGGCAACCTTCAGGCCGTGCATGAACTGAGAGTAAGAGATGTCGTTCAGGCGAGCAGCAGCGTTGATACGAGTGATCCAAAGAGAACGGATCTCGCGCTTCTTGTTGCGGCGATCACGATACTGATACTGCAGGGAGTGCTGGACCTGCTCTTTAGCATGCTTGTAAGTACGCGAAGCGGCACCGTAGTAACCCTTCGCACGGTGCATAACGGTACGGCGCTTCTTCTTGGCGGCAACAGCGCGCTTAATACGTGCCATGTTCTATCAACTCCTAGACGGTAAAACGAAAAACGGGAACGCGAACTTAGGCGAGACGCGACTTGATGACCTTGCGGTCGGCAGCGGCAATCTCGGTCTCCTGACGGAAGCCACGCTTACGCTTGGTGGACTTCTTGCTCAGGATGTGGCTCTTGAAAGCCTTGGCGCGCATAAGCTTGCCGGTACCAGTCTTGCGGAAACGCTTCTTGGTGCCGCTGTGGGACTTCATCTTAGGCATGAAATACTCCTTAATCGGTTACAGAACACTAGTTACTTAGTATCGCTTGCCGCTTTATCCTCATCGAAGGCGCCCTTAATCGGGGCGAGCAGCATAAGCATGTTACGGCCTTCCATCTTAGGCTTGGACTCGACCGTAGCGTAAGGCTTGAGATCCTCGGCGAGACGCTCGAGAACGTTAAGGCCCTGCTCCGGGTGAGCCATCTCGCGGCCGCGGAACATGATGGTGATCTTAACGCGTGCGCCCTTCTTGAGGAAACGCAGAACGTGGCCCTTCTTGGTCTCGTAGTCGCCAACGTCGATCTTGGGTCGGAACTTCATTTCCTTGACCTCGACCTTGGACTGGTTCTTACGAGCAGCCTTGGCCTTCATGGCCTGCTGGTACTTGAACTTACCGTAGTCCATGACCTTGCAGACCGGCGGCTCCGCGTTGGGAGCGATCTCGACCAGGTCGAGACCCTGATCGTCGGCGACGCGCTGGGCATCGCGAATGGCGAACAGGCCGAGCTGAGAGCCATCGACGCCAATCAAACGGCACGACGATGCAGTGATCTCGTCGTTGATGCGAGTGTCATCAGACTTAGCTATTTTCCCTACCTCCATTCATAAAAAAATAACCCGGCGCTTCTTTGCAACCAGGTCGTACACATAGACATCCTCGGTATGAGGAAGGGAATCTAGGTTGTATGACCAGTCAGCTGCTCATTGGCGCCAAAAGGTGGGAACCCTCGGGTTCCTCTTTAGGGCATTGCGGGAACAACGCCTTGCGAATAATAACACGTACAGCGCGTTATCACATTACGTACACGAAAAAGGGGCCTTGACCCCCTTGAACGCTCGCTTGCATGTATGGTGCCCGAGGCGAGACTCGAACTCGCACGTTGTTGCCAACGGTGGATTTTGAGTCCACTGCGTCTGCCAATTCCGCCACTCGGGCACGTAATGCGTGAGTTAGTTTATCACAGCTTTCTGTTGATTAGTCCGAAAATGGAACTTCGAGCATTTCGATAAGCTCAACCTTGCGTAACATCTCCCGCTTACGACATCCACGTCCGTCAACCGAGGCCTCGCCCATCTGGTTGTCATAGGGATCCTCGCGCATACCATCGAGAGCAGGCACAAATTCAGCCTGGAATCGATTGTTGGCCACCATACGCCACGGGTCGAGATTGCCAAAGTAGTGACGACGACGCCACTCCTCCCCCATCCTACGAGCAGAAGATCCAAATGACACGTCGGCGTTGAGCCAACCGGTCTGCGGCGTATAGAACTCTGCCCAGTCGTGCGACCCCACCGAATCGGGCGCAACGTACAGGCCGCTCTGCCAACGGGCAGGCACACCGGCAATACGGCACATGGTGATAAACGTGAGCGCCATAACGCCGCAATCGCCGCGGAGCGAATGCGCGCAGTCATCGGCAATAGATCCCAAAAGCAAGTACGGCGGCTGATAGCGATAGTCGATATGCTGCGTCAGATAATCATAGATAGCACGAGCGCGATCGAGCGGATCCTCGAGTCCGTCAACAACACCGGCCGTCAGCTGCTGCAGATACGGCGTGAATGCAATGTGCGGACGGTCCTCAGAAATATCTTCGGGCAACGGCGCGTCCATACACGGATGCGACGGAAGCGCACCCCCATAAATATCGCGATAAGCGGCATCGATGTGATAGCGATAGGTCACCGAGAATGAATGTTCAGTCGAAGATGTCCAAGAGGCAGTACGAGCTGAAACATTTTCAGAGGCAACGGTACCCCCCGACGTCATATCAAGAACCTCGATATGAGACTGTTGACGACAGGCGGCGGCAACGGGTAGCCACGCGCGAACAGCTTCTCCCTTCAGAGCCCCGGGGACAGACAAGGACGCTTTAAGCGTAATGACGCGAGCCAATCCGTTTTGCGACTCCATCTCCCTGAGCATCTGGTTACGCAGTGCTATACCGTCCGTAGAATCGGGACGCAGGCCCGGAACCTCCTTAGGGTACACGCGAAGCGAATCAAGGAAGTTATCAAGAACAAACAGCTCGCCATCGATAAAGCGCCAGTCAATACGCTCACGGTCAATCAGGTCGTCAAACTGCTCCTCGGTAAACTCAGGCCACTCCTCGCGAATCATCGCAATAGCTCGATCGCGCGACACCGAAAAATGAAGCGGCGTCTCAAGCATGCGACACCGCTCGGCACGAACGCAGGCAGCAAGCGAGGGATCGGGGTCTTGGGCAAGTAGGCGGTCGCAAGCCTCAATAGCCTGCGAAAGATACCCCGCGTCCTTTAAACGCAGAATCTCGGGTGGCAAGCCAACATCTAGAAAACGGAAGTCATCATTGCAAACATCAACAGAGCAACCAACAGGACCCTCGTCAATAACCTTCCCATCCGAAGGCAGCACATTAATAACAGCCATACCAAACTCCAAGTCATTAGAACTCTTGAAGCCCATTGTAGCGAGATAAAAAAGAAAGCCCCAATAAAGGAACCCTCAACACCGATAAAC
>USGN01000179.1 GCA_900554255.1 uncultured Collinsella sp.
CCTCTTTGGCGGCAGTGTCAACAACGAGTTCACCAAGATCGTCCAGACGCGTCCCCGCACGTACCTCGTTACCAACATGAACCTTCCTCTCCTCATCCAGTTGCTGTTCTCTGACGAGTCGGCGCCGGTTGAGGAGACGATTCGCGCCATCGTCGCTGCGGACGATACGCGCGTGAAGTTTGTCAACGATCTTTTGGTCGATGACGACGAGGAAGAAGAGTTCTAATCCGCAGCACCTACTGACACGCCGTAAGACGGCACAAGACCTTTGGGGGGTCACATTATGATTCAGCTACTTCGCGTTGACCATCGCCTGCTTCACGGCCAGGTCGCAGTTTCCTGGGTTCAGGGCCTCGGCTCCAACTGCATCTTCTGCGTGGGCGATAAGGTCGCCAATGACCCGGTGTGGAAGATGACGCTCAAGATGGGCAAGCCTGCCGGCTGCAAGCTCGTCATCAAGGATATGGCGAATGCCATCGAGGCCATTAACTCGGGCGTGACTGACAAATACAAGATGATCATCTGCGTCGCCACCATCGCCGAGGCAAAGCAGCTTGTTGAGGGCTGCCCGCAGATTAAGTCGGTCAACCTGGGCAACACCAAGCCCAAGGACGAGAAGCGTCCCGATGCTCGTCAGGTCTCTCGTCAGATCTTCCTGACCGCGGCCGAGGAAGCCGATGTGCGCGAGATGCTGGATCGTGGCGTTGAGGTCGAGATTCGACCCCTGGCCGATGACCCCAAGGTTGACTGCGCCAGCGTGCTCTAGGCGTTTGAATTCGAAGAGTCTGAGCTCTTCGTAGTGTCCTATTAGGAAAGGGGGATGTATGCTTACCCAAGCAATCCTCATCGGACTTATCGCCGCATTTGGTAAGTTCGACTGCCAGCTCGGTACGCTCTATGCGTTCCGCCCCATCGTCCTGTGCCCGCTCGTGGGTCTGGTGCTGGGGGACCTGCAGTCCGGCCTCGCGATCGGTGCGAGTCTGGAGCTGCTGTTCATGGGCTCGATCTCCATCGGCGCCTACGTGCCGCCTGATGAGACGATCGGCGGCGTGCTCGCCTGCGCCTTCGCTATCCAGCTGGGCCAGAGCACCGAGGCAGCCATCGCGCTTGCCATGCCCATCGCCACGCTGTGCCTTGCCATCAAGAACATCCTCAACGCCGCCCTGCCGATCCTGGTTGACCGCGCTGATGTCTTCTCCGGCCAGGGCAACCTTAAGGGTGTCTATGCGATGCACTTCCTGATCGGTTTAACCGGCATCATCATGGCGTTCCTGCTGTGCTCGCTGTCGTTCTATCTGGGTGCTGACGCTATCCAGGGCGTGCTCGACTTTATCCCCGACTTTGTTCTTGCTGGCTTTGGCGTTGCCGCCAACATCCTGCCTGCCATGGGCTTCGCCATGCTCGGCCGCCTGGTGCTCACCAAGCAGCTCGTGCCCTTCTACTTCCTTGGCTTCCTGCTGTGCTCCTACGCCAACGTGCCCGTCCTGGGCGTCGCCCTGATCGCCATCATCATCGGCATCGACAAGTTCGACCTGCTCGGCCTGGGCGGAGCCCAGCCCCAGCTCTCCGCGGAAGGGGATGAGGACGATGACTTCTAGTCCCGAGAACAAGATCACGCGCTCCGACCTCGTCAAGAGCGCCGTCAACGTCGGCGCCCTGGGCATGGAGTTCTCCTGGACCTACTACAAGCAGATGAACATCGCCTTCTGCCTGATGGTCGCCAACATGCTCAAGAAGATCTACGCCGGCCGCCCCGACGACTACGCCGAGGCCCTGCACCGCCACTGCGCGTTCTTCAACATCACCGTCCAGTTCGCCCCGTTCGTCGGCGGCATCGCGATGGCCATGGAGGAGAAGGTCGCCCGCGGCGAGATCGAGCCCGAGAGCGTCAACGACGTCAAGGCCGCCCTCATGGGCCCGCTGTCCGGCATCGGCGACTCCATCTTCCTGTCGACGCTGCGCGTGGTCGCCGCCGCGGTGGGCATCAGCCTGTGCCAGGCCGGCAACCCCTTCGGCCCCATCGCCTTCCTGCTCATCTACAACGTCCCCGGCTTCGCGCTGCGCGTCTGGGGCGCCGTCAAGGGCTACGAGCTGGGCGTGGGCTTCCTGGACGAGGCCCAGAGGACCGGCCTCATGCAGAAGATCATGACCTGCGTGGGCATCGTGGGCGTCATGGTCGTGGGCGCCATGTGCAAGGACATGTTCTGGGCCAGCATCCCGGTGGCCATCGGCTCGGGCGAGGACGCCCAGACCCTCCAGGACATCCTGGACGGCATCATGCCCGGCATGCTCGGCATGATCGCCTTCTGGCTGTACTACTGGCTGCTGTCCAAGAAGATCAACCCCATGGTGCTGATCGTGGCCACCATGGTCGTGGGCATCATCGGCGCGTTCTTCGGCGTGCTGGCGTAGGTTCCTGCGTTTTATTCTGCCCCCAAGGGAAACGGCGACCCGCTGCGGTCGCCGTTTTTTATTACCGAAAGCTAGCTGGAGGTGCTTCGTGATTCGATCTGACAATCCGCCCGATAATGGCGTGAGCGGGGCGATGTATCTATTTGGCACGGCGCTCTTGTGGAGTTTTATCGGCATCCTCGTTCGCGCCAATTCGCAGTCAGCTCTTTTGATCGGTGCCGTTACGGCAATATTTATGGCGCTCTTTATCCTGCTCGTCGGCAGGCCCATCCTCCGCGTCAGCCGTCTTATTGTCCTTGTGGCCGTCTGCAACTTCGTGACGGGCACCACGTTTAACTTTGCCAACCAGCTCACGACGGTCGGCAACGCGATCGTCCTGCAGTACACCTCGATGATTTTCGTTATCGTGTATCAATCGCTCGCAACTCGCACGTTGCCCTCGCCTGCGAAGATTGCCTCCGTGGTGGTTGCTTTTACGGGTATGGGACTTTTCTTTTTAGGCGATTTAAGTGCCGAGGGCATGCTCGGCAACCTGCTTGCCGTCATTTCGGGCGCCACCTTTGGGCTGTGTTTCTCTTTGAACTCTCGCCCCGATGCGTCGCCCATGGTGTCCTCGCTCATCTCCTGCGGCATCTCGATACTGCCGATCGTCTATTTTGCCGGCGACCTAGGCTCCGTAAAACCCTTTGAGTGGGGGCTTATGCTGGTGCATGGCCTTTTTTGCAGCGGCCTTGCGAGTGTGCTGTATGCCAAGGGGATTGCGCGCACTAACGCGTTTGCGGCCAACTTGGTTTGCATGAGCGAGGTCGTGCTCGCTCCCTGCTGGTCGGCGCTCCTCTTTGGCGAGGTCTTTCGCTGGAACGAGTTTTTGGGCGCGGCGATAATCGTTTTGGTGATTGTAGGCAACTTGGCATACGATGCCTTTGGCGATGGCTTTCTGGTGGCGCTTGTCCGCCATCGAAACAAAGGGCGCGCCTGATGGGATACGTCTGCCGTTTACGGTAAAAAACACCCCGCTGAGC
>USGN01000180.1 GCA_900554255.1 uncultured Collinsella sp.
CGCGATCTGACGGACAGCGCGGGTAATCTCGGCACGCGCGCCGTAGTTGACGGCAAGCGCCAGCGTCATACCGGTGTGATCGGCGCACTCGGCAAGACCGCGTTCAAAAACGTCGCGGGTCTTCTTGGGCAGCGCGGAAATATCACCCAAAAAGACAACGCGCACGTTTTCGCGCTTCAGAAGCGGCAACTCGTCGATGAACGTCTTGGCAAACAGGTGCATCAAGACGTTGACCTCATGCTGCGGGCGGTTCCAGTTTTCGGTAGAAAACGCATAGGCCGAAAGCACGTCGACGCCCAGGCGCACGCAGGCGGTAATAATCTCACGAAGGGAGACGATACCCGCCTTGTGGCCCTCGGTGCGTGCAAGACCGCGCGATGTGGCCCAACGACCATTGCCGTCCATGATGCACGAGATATGGTGCGGAATGTTATTGAGGTCAAGGTCGGAAAAACCGACGCCCGCAGGGGCGTCGGCAAAGTACTCGACCAGTTTATGCTCGTCGTATTGCACCTTAGATCTCCATGACCTCGGCTTCTTTTTCCTTCAGAAGCTCCTCGACCTTGGCGACATACTCATCGGTGTGCTTCTGGACCTTAGCCTGCTCGCGACGGACATCGTCCTCGGTGAGCTCCTCATCGCGCTCGAGCTTGTTGTTGAAGTCGCGACGGATGTTACGGATAGACACCTTGGCCTGCTCGGCGTACTCGCGGCACTCCTTGACGAGCTCGCGACGGCGCTCCTCGGTTGGAGCCGGGAACGGCAGACGAACGACGGTGCCATCGGAGTTGGGGGTAATACCCAGATCGGAAGCGCCGATGGCCTTGACGATAGCGTTGATGAGTGCCTTGTCCCACGGCTCGATGAGCAGCATGTGGGCCTCGGGGGTCTTGACGGCGGCAACCTGCGTGACCGGCGTGGGAACACCGTAATAATCGACGGTGATGTCGGACAGAATGTTGGCATTGGCGCGGCCGGTACGGACCTTGGAGAAGTTATGCTTGAGGGACTCGAGCGACTTGTCCATATGGGCGGTGATGTTCTCTGCCATGCTTAATCCTCCTGATAGACGAGCGTGCCGACGGGCTCACCCGCGAGCGCGCGCTTGACGGTGTCCTCGCCATCGATGTTGAGGACCAAAATCGGCATACGGTTGTCCTGGCACAGTGCCGTAGCCGTGGAATCCATAACCTGCAGACCGCGGACGAGAACCTCGTGATAGGTAATCTTGTCAAAACGGACGGCATCAGCGCACTTGACGGGATCCTTATCGTAGATGCCGTCAACCTTGGTGGCTTTAATCAGAATCTCGGCGCCGATCTCGCACGCACGAAGAGCCGCGGCGGTGTCGGTCGTAAAGTACGGATTGCCCGAACCGGCGGCAAAAATAACGACGTTGCCCTTGGAAAGGTGGTTGATGGCGCGACGGCGAATATAGGGCTCGCAAATCTCGTTCATCTGGATAGCGCTCATCACGCGGCAGGGAACATCGTTATGCTCGAAGGCATCCTGCAGGGCGAGCGCGTTCATAACGGTTGCCAGCATGCCCATGTAGTCGGCCTGTGCACGCTCCATGCCACCGGCAGCGCCTGCCATGCCGCGGAAAATATTGCCGCCGCCGACAACGACGCCGACCTCATGACCAACGGCGAGCAGCTCCTTGACCTGCTTAGCAAGATGGTCGGTAACCTTGGGGTCGATGCCATATTGGCCGTCGCCCATCAGCGCTTCGCCGGAAAGCTTAAGAAGCACGCGTTTATATCGGATGTCGGACAAAGCGATCCTCCTTTAATTAGACTCATAACATAATATCAAAGGCTTAACGGAGAGCCATGAAAAAGCAGGCTGTGAGTAAAACCCACAGCCTGCTCATTACCAGCTACAAGAGCTTATTTACTCGCCACGGACCAGACGGTCAAAGGCAACGACGGTAATGGTGTCGCCGAGCTCCTTGGAGACCTGCTCAGCGTACTTCTTGATGGTGAGGGAGCTGTCCTTGATGAACTCCTGCTCGGTGAGCACGGACTGCTTGTAGAACTTCTCCAGACGGCCGACAGCCATCTTCTCCTGGATAGCCTCGGGCTTACCGGACTCGGCAGCCTGAGCCATGTAGATCTGCTTCTCGTGCTCGACGGTCTCAGCCGGAACCTGATCGCGGGTAGCGCAGATCGGGGCGACGGCGGCAACCTGAAGGGCAACGTCGTGAGCGAAGGTCTTAAAGGATTCAGCCTGAGCGGTCTCAGCCTTCTCGAAGGCGAACTCGACGAGGACGCCGATCTTACCACCCATGTGGATGTAAGAAGCGAGAGCGCCGTTCTCGGCCTTGCGGGCGGCGAAGCGGGAGATCTTCATGTTCTCGCCCATGATGTGAATCATCTCGGTGAGCTCGGAGGAAACGGTCTCCTCGCCCATCGGCTTCTCGAGCAGAGCGTCGACGTCAGCAGGCTCGGTGGTAGCGACAACCTCAGCGACCTTGGAAGCAAAGCCGGTGAACTTGGCGTTGGAGCCGACGAAGTCGGTCTCGCAGGAGAGCTCGAGCAGAGCGCCGGTCTTGCCGTCCTCGGAGACGAACGCGGCGACAGCGCCCTCGTTGGTCTCACGGCCAGCCTTCTTGGCAGCCTTGGCAAGGCCGTTCTTACGCAGAACGTCGACAGCGGCGTCCATGTCGCCGTCAGCCTCGACGAGAGCCTTCTTGCACTCCATCATCGGGGAGTCGGTCATCTCGCGGAGCTGCTTGACCATAGCGGCGGTAATCTGGGCCATTGTGGTTCCTTTCAAAGAGATGAAAAAGAATTAACTAAGACTGATTTACTCGGCCTTGGGCTCAGCGGCCATCTCGGCCTCGGAGACCTGCTCCTTGCCGGAGCCAGCGAGGCAAGCGTCAGCCATGAGCTCGCACATAAGGGTGACAGCGGAGATAGCGTCATCGTTGCAGGGGATACCGTACTCGACCTCGTCGGGATCGGAGTTGGTGTCGATCAGGGCGACGACGGGGATGTTCAGGCGCTGGGCCTCCTTGATGGCGTTCTCCTCGCGCTTGGTGTCGATAACGAAGAGAGCCTGGGGCAGACCCTTCATGTCGCGGGCGCCACCGAGGTTGGTCTGGAGCTTAGTGAGCTCCTTGCCGAGAACAGCCTGCTCCTTCTTGGGCAGAACAGCCATGCGGCCGTCCTCGACCATGGCCTCGAGCTCCTCCATGCGGTTGATGCGGGAGCGGATGGTAACGAAGTTGGTCAGCATACCGCCGAGCCAACGCTGGTTGATGTAAGGCATGTTGGCGCGCTCAGCAGCGTTCTTGACGGCCTCCTGAGCCTGCTTCTTGGTGCCGACGAACAGCACGTTGCCACCCTTGGCGACGTTCTTGACGAAGGTGTAGGCCTGGTCGGCGTCGAGGATGGTCTGCTTGAGGTCGAGGATGTAGATGCCGTTGCGC
>USGN01000181.1 GCA_900554255.1 uncultured Collinsella sp.
CGGCAAGACCGATTGCGTCGCGTGCGGCCAGTGCATCACGCATTGCCCGACGGGCGCGCTGCGCGAGCGCGACGACACCGAGACCGTGTTTGACGCGCTTGCTAATCCCGACAAGATCGTGCTGGTGCAGATCGCGCCTGCCGTGCGCAGCGCCTGGGGCGAGGAGCTCGGCATATCTCGCGAGGAAGCAACCGTCGAGCGTCTGGCCTGCGCACTGCGCCGCGTTGGCTTTGAGTACGTGTTCGACACCGATTTCTCGGCCGACCTCACCATTATGGAGGAGGGCTCCGAGCTGCTCGAGCGCCTAGGCGCCGCCGCCAAGGGCGAGGGCGACAGCCGTGGCTGGCCCATGTTCACGAGCTGCTGCCCGGGCTGGGTGCGCTTTGTGAAGGCGCGTTACCCCGAGTTTGTCGACAGCCTGTCTACGTCAAAGTCGCCGCAGCAGATGTTTGGCGCCATCGCCAAGACCTACTACGCCAAGGTGCTGGGCGTGGAGCCCGAGCGCCTGTTTGTGGTGTCCGTTATGCCGTGCACGGCCAAGAAGGCCGAGTGCGCGCTGCCGAGCATGGTGGGCGAGGACGGCACGCTCGATGTGGACGTTGCGCTGACGGTGCGCGAGATGGTGCGCATGATCCGCGCGAACCACGTGAGCGTGGACACGCTTACCGAGGAGCCGCTCGACACGCCGCTGGGCTTTGGCACGGGCGCGGGTGTGATCTTTGGCGCCACGGGCGGCGTGATGGAGGCCGCCGTGCGTTCGGCCTATTACCTGGTGACGGGCAAGAACCCCGACGCCGACTTCTTTACCGATGTGCGCGGACTTGACGGCTGGAAGGAGGCCGTGGCCGATATCGATGGCACCGGGGTGCGCGTCGCCGTGGCGCACGGGCTGGGCAACGCCGCCCGTCTGCTCGACGCGATTCGCGACGGCCGTGCGAGCTATGACTTCGTTGAGGTCATGGCGTGCCCGGGCGGCTGCGTCGGTGGCGGCGGTCAGCCCATCCACGACGGCTGCGAGCTGGCAGCCGAGCGCGGTCAGGTGCTGTGGGGCCTGGATGCCGCTGCGGACATTCGCTTCTCGCATGAGAATCCCGATGTCCAGGCGTGCTACAGCGAGTTTTTGGGCGCGCCGCTCTCGCCGCTGGCCGAGGAGCTGCTGCATACCGACCATCACGCATGGACAATGCCTAACGAGGGGACGTGCTAGCGATGCGCGCGTTTAATGTTGAGATGTCGCGCCGGGGGTTTGCCTCGGCGCTCGCCGCGGGCGCCCTGTCGCTTGCGCTCGCGGGCTGTGGCGGCGGGGCTGCCGGTACCGGGTCCGCCGCGGGCTCGGCTGCCACAGACGGCGCCGGTGCTGCTGCAGAGCCGGTCGAGGTGCACGTCGCCTCGCTCAAGGGTCCGACGTCGATGGGTCTGGTGCAGTTTATGGACCAGGCTGCCGATGGCGCCGCGGACAACGAGTTCGACTTTGCGATCAACACTGCCGCCGACGAGATCGTGCCCAAGGTGATTCAGGGCGATGTCGATATCGCCCTGGTGCCTGCCAACGTGGCGAGCGTGCTCTACAACAAGACCGAGGGCGCGGTGCAGGTCATCGACATCAACACGCTGGGCGTGCTGAACGTTGTGACGGGCGACGCGAGTGTGGCCTCGTTTGGCGATCTGGCGGGCCATACCGTCTATATGACGGGCAAGGGCACCACGCCGGAGTACGTCATGAACTACCTGCTGGAGCGCGCGGGCCTGACCGGCCAGGTGACGCTCGAGTTTAAGAGCGAGCCCACCGAGGTGCTGTCGGCCCTGCTTGCCGATCCGTCTGCCGTGGGCGTGCTGCCGGAGCCGTTCAAGACCGCTGCCATCGCCAAGAGCGAAGGCAAGCTGTCGGCGCCGGTGAGCCTGACCGATGTGTGGGACGAGCTGGCGGGTGACACGGGCTCGCGCTTGCTGACGGGCGTGACCGTGGTGCGCCGCGCGTTTGCCGAGGAACATCCCGAGGCTGTGGCGGAGTTCTTGAGCTGCCATGCGGCGAGCGTTAAGGCTGTCAATGCGGCGCCGGCAGACTGGGCGCAGGCCGTGGTCGATGCCGGCATCGTGGACAACGCCAAGATCGCCGAGAAGGCGATTCCCGGGTGCATGCTTGTCTGCCAGACGGGCAAGGATATGAAGGCGGCGCTTAGCGGGTATCTGCAGGTGCTGTCCGACGCGGATGCGAGTGCCGTGGGTGGCAAGCTCCCGGCTGACGATTTCTACTACATGGAGTAGCCCGTGCGTGCGTTTGCTCGACAAATGACAGAGCGTATGAAGGCGGTGGCGGCAGCAGGTGCCGTCGCCGCCTTTTGGCTTGCCGTGTGGGTCTTCGCGGCGGTGCTGGTGGCGCAGCCACTGATCTTGCCGGGGCCGGGTGCTGTTGCCTTGGCGCTGCTGCGCCTGGTGTGCGATGACGGTACCTGGGCGATTTTGACGGGCTCGGGCGCGCGAATACTGGGCGGGCTGGCGCTTGCCGCGGTGTGTGGTGGCGTGCTTGCCGGGATTTCGTCACGTTCGCGGGCGTTTGCGCACCTGGTGGCTCCGACACTGTCGTTTGTAAAGGCGACACCGGTTGCCTGCGTGGTGGTCCTGCTGCTTATCTGGCTGGGGTCGGCGCGCGTGAGCATCGCGGCGGTCTTTTTGATGGCGCTGCCGGGCGTGTATTTTTCGCTGGCCGAAGGGCTGGCTCAGGTGAATAAAACGCTGGAGCAGATGTTTCGCCTGCATGGCGTGCGCGGCTGGCGCCTGTTTTGCGTCCATACCTGGCGCGAGGTGCTGCCGTTTGTGCTTTCGTGCGCCCGCGCCGTGATCGGCATGAGCTGGAAGGCCGGCGTGGCGGCGGAGCTCATCGGCATGGCGACGGGCACCGTGGGCGAGCGCATCTATCAGGCGAAGCTGCTCATTGAGACGGCTGACCTGCTGGCGTGGACCGTGCTGGTCGTTACCGCCTCGTGGGCGTGTGAGCGCGTGCTGGTGTGGCTGCTGCGGGTTTCGGGACCCGTGGCGTGGCGCGCGGCCGTGCGGGCGCATGGGCATGGACTGTGCGGGCGTGCGGGGACTGCGAGCGATGGCACTGCAGCGGAGCTTGCGCTTGCCGTGGGCGATCGTGCGCCCTGGGCGCCGGCGCTGGACGGTCTGGTGCTTCGTGTGCCCACCGGCGGGCGTACCTGCGTGATGGGCGCCTCGGGGGTGGGCAAGTCGACGTTGCTCGCGCTAGCGGCGGGGGAGTGCGCACCGTGCTCGATGGTGTTTCAGGATGCACGCTTGGTCGAGTCCGCCTCGGCGCTGGATAACGTGCTGGTGTGCGCCGACGCGCGCGTAGACGCCTCGAGTGCCGCAGCCCTGTTGCGCCTGCTGGTGCCGGGGGTCGATGTACAT
>USGN01000182.1 GCA_900554255.1 uncultured Collinsella sp.
CATACCGAAGCCCAGCACAACGCCAAACAGCAGAACCGAGCCGGCCTGGCCGATGGCGGAATACAGGCAATAGCGGCTATAGGGCTTCATGTCGAGCAAGGCAGAGAAGCTCTTCTGCATCAATACGACCACGCCGTAGAGCGGCAGCGAGAACGCCAGGTAGACAAGGAACTCGGACACCAGCGCCACGCCGGACTCATCAAACTTGCCGGCACAGTAGATCATATTGAGCGGACGTGCGAAGACAATCAGGTACAGCGCGAACGGAATCAGGAAGAACAGCATCTGGGCGACGCCACGCGAAATGCCCGTGCGAACGCTGTCGTAATCCTTCTCCTGCGCGTCGTGAGAGAGCTCGGTATAGAGCGCCGTCGAAAGCGAGGCGGCAATCAGCGCGTAGGGCAGCGTGTACCACAGGCGCGCATAGGCGATGACGGAAGGACCAGTCTCGGGCTGGACCACCAGCGCGGCAGCGTTGGTGATAGAAGTCGAGACAAACATGCACACCGTGGCGAGCAGCGTCGGGATACCGAGCGCAATCGTCTGGCGCAGTGCGGGGTCCTTAAAGTCGATATGGATATGGGGATGCACGCCGTGCTTGCCAAGCGCGGGGATCTGACATGCCATCTGAACAAAGACACCGAGGGTCGTACCGGCCGCAATCAAGATGATGCCGGCACGTTCGCCAAACTGTGCGGACACGGGCGCAAAACCCATAAAGCTCGCAATGACGATCACATTGTTGAGGACCGGGGCAAACGTCGACCAGAAGTAGTCGCGGTGTGCGTTGAGAACGCCCGAAAACACCGAGCCCAAACCATAAAACAGAATCTGGATGGCAAAGAAACGGAACATGAACGCAGCGGTATCCATGCTGCCGCCGTCACCCGAAAGGAACGATTGCGTCCAGATAAAGCCCGGGGCGAACACGGTCCCCAGCAACGAAATGCCACCCAGCACCAAAAGTAGAATGCCAAGCAGGTTGCCCACGTACTCGTTCGAGGCCTCGCGACCCTGCTCACGCCTCACGCCCATGTACACGGGCAAAAACGCCGTCACGAGCATGCCGCCCATCACGAGTTCGTAGAGCATATTGGGCAGGTTGTTGGCGACCTGATAGGAGGACGAGAGTAGCGACATGCCGATAGCGGCCGCCATTGCCCACGTGCGGATAAAACCGGTAACGCGAGACACGATGGTCAGAATGGTCATAAGCCCAGCGGAACGACCAACCGTGGAGTAGTCCGACGAGCCCATGTCGTCAGTGTCATCTCGCGACGAAGAAACTTCGGATGAGGGTGTCTGAGGCGCAGATTCTTTTGCAAAATGAGCTCCGCGCTTCAATTCTTCCTGCGGCATCGCTCAGTCCTCTCTCGTAATCGCGGCAACCGTCGCCCCGCAAAATGCAATTAAATCATCGGGTGCAAGCTCGAGCTGATAACCACGCTTGCCTCCCGAAATAAAAATGGTATCCCAAAGGACACACGTCTCATCAATGAGCGTCCGGTAGCGTTTTTTCATACCGACCGGGCTGCAGCCGCCGCGAACGTAGCCAGTCGCCGCAAGCAAATCCTTCACATGCATCATGGCCAAGGACTTCTCCCCCGCGGCACGCGCGGCGGACTTTAGATCGAGCTCGTCGGCAACAGGGATGCAGCACACGACATAGTCGTTGGACGGTGTCACACAGACCAAAGTCTTAAATCCTTGACCGGGCTCCTCGCCAAGCTGCTCCGAAATCGCGACCCCCAGGCCCACCGACTCATCACCATCGTCTTCGTACGTATGTAGAACATAGGAAATGCCGGCGCTTTCCAGCTCGCGCATCGCATTGGTTTTTGGCGTCTTTACAGCCTTTGCCATGACATATCCTTTCCCTCGCATTCGGACGTAAGGATTAAGTATATGTCCAATTCGGCTGCATACGTCACTTCGGCACAGCAAGCGCCATCGAATCACAAGGAGTCGATGGCGCCCATAAACTGAATCGTCTATTTATTGAGCATCAAGTTGAGCCTGACGCTCCCGGTCACGCCTGAGCAACGGCGCCAAAAACTTGCCCGTATAACTCTGCGGACAGTCCGCAACCTGCTCCGGTGTGCCCGAAACCACGACGGTTCCGCCGCCGTTACCGCCTTCGGGACCCATATCGATCAGGCGGTCGGCAACCTTGATGACATCAAGGTTGTGCTCAATCACCAGCACTGTGTTGCCCGCATCGACCAAGCGCTGCAGCACATCGAGCAGCTGGCGGACGTCCTCAAAATGAAGGCCGGTCGTCGGCTCGTCCAAAATATAGAACGTCTTGCCCGTCTGGCGTCGATGAAGCTCCTTGGCGAGCTTCACGCGCTGCGCCTCGCCGCCCGAGAGCGTCGTGGCGGGCTGGCCCAGGCTCACGTAGCCCAAGCCTACATCGTACAGCGTCTGGAGCTTGCGCTTAATCTGCGGGATATTCCCAAAGAAGGCCAGTGCCTCGGTGACGCTCATGTCGAGCACGTCCGAGATGGTCTTGCCACGGTAGGTGACCTCGAGTGTCTCGCGGTTGTAGCGTTTACCGCCGCAAACTTCGCAGGGAACGTAGATATCGGGAAGGAAGTGCATCTCGATCTTGATCTGCCCGTCGCCCTTGCACGCCTCACAACGCCCGCCACTCACATTAAAGGAGAAACGACCCGGCGAGTAGCCGCGCGCCTTCGACTCCGGCGTACTCGCAAACAGCGCGCGAAGATCATCCCACAGGCCGATATAGGTAGCAGGGTTGGAACGCGGCGTGCGGCCAATCGGCGACTGGTCGATATCGATAACCTTATCGATACACTCGATGCCCTCGATTTTCTTATACGGACCCACGGGGCGCGTCGAGCGGTGAATGGCATTCGTAAGGGCAGGCGCAATGGTGTCGGTAACCAGGGAGCTCTTGCCCGATCCCGACACGCCGGTAACAACCGTAAGCGTACCAAACTCGATCTTGGCAGTAACGTTTTTGAGGTTGTTGGCTCGAGCGCCCGTAATTTTAAGGCAGCCGCGACCGGGCTTGCGCCGTTCATCAGGCACCCGGATCATTCGTTTGCCGGTCAGATAAGCGCCCGTCATCGAATCAGGACACGCCATGATATCGGCAGGCGTTCCTGCAGCGACCACGTGTCCGCCGTTAACGCCCGCACCGGGACCCATATCGATCACGTAGTCGGCAGCAAGCATCATGTCTTTGTCATGCTCTACCACGATCACGGAGTTACCCATATCGCGCAGGCGCTCGAGCGTCTTAATCAGGCGCTCGTTGTCACGCTGATGAAGACCGATCGAAGGCTCGTCCAGAATATAGAGCACGCCCATGAGACCCGCGCCGATCTGCGTTGCCAGTCGAATACGCTGTGCCTCGCCACCGGAAAGCGTCGCCGAGGCGC
>USGN01000183.1 GCA_900554255.1 uncultured Collinsella sp.
ACGGACACGCCCCCGTGAGCAACAATGCAAAGAACGACTTAGAAGCTACCGCGCTTCAGGAAGTCGGGAAGCTCGAACTGATCGTTGCCGAAGTTAGGAAGCTCGGTGCCACCGACGTTGCGGGTCGGAGCGGCCTGAGCCGGGCTGGTGGCCGGAGCGGTGCGCTGCGGCTCAGCGGAAGCAGCGGCCTTGCTCTGAGACTGCTGAGCAGCAAAGAGCTCGTCCTGACGGTTGACGTTGGAGTCGGAGAAGCCCGTAGCGATGACGGTGATACGCACCTGATCGCCCAGGGACTCGTCGACAACGGTACCGAAGATGATGTTGGCCTCGGGGTCGACGGCGTTGGCGACAACGTCGGCGGCGTCGCTGATCTCCTGGATGCCCAGGTCCTTGGAACCGGCGATGGAAAGCAGCACGCGCGTGGCACCATCGATGGAGCTCTCGAGCAGCGGGCTGGAGATGGCCTGCTGGGCAGCGTCGACGGCACGGGTGTCCCCAGAAGAGGTACCGATACCCATCATGGCGGTACCGGCCTGCTTCATGATGGTCTTAACATCGGCGAAGTCCAGGTTGATGATACCCGGGACGGTGATGAGGTCGGTGATGCCCTGGGTGCCCTGGGAAAGGACGCCATCGGCAATCGCGAAGGCCTCGAGCATGGTGGTCTTCTTCTCGGCGATGTCGAGCAGTTTGTCGTTAGGGATAACGATCATGGTGTCGACGCAATCGGAGAGGGTCTTGATGCCCTCCTCGGCGCTCTTCTTGCGCTTGCGGCCCTCGAAGGTGAAGGGCTTGGTCACGACGGCGACGGTCAGTGCACCGACCTCGTTCATCGCGATATCGGCAACGATGGGAGCAGCGCCGGTACCGGTGCCACCGCCCTCGCCGCAGGTGATGAACACCATGTCGGCGCCAGCAAGCGCCTCGGCAATGTCGTCGCGGGACTCATCGGCAGCCTTGCGGCCAACCTCGGGGTTGGCGCCGGCGCCCAGGCCGCGGGTAAGGTCGGTGCCGATGTGCACCTTGATATCGGCATCAGAGATCGCGAGCGCCTGAGCATCGGTGTTGATGGCAACAAACTCGACGCCGCGGATGCCCTCTTCGATCATTCGATTGACCGCGTTGGTACCGCCGCCGCCGACGCCGACCACCTTAATGACGGCAAGGTAGTTGTTGATCTCTGTCTCGTGCATGTCGGTCCTCCGAACAAAGGTTATAGCCATAGCATGGGTCGACCCCTGCGCACATTAACCTTCAGGTTGAAAGTAAATGCAAAGGTAAACCGTATTATGGTTGCACATTATGAACGTATCAGTCAAATAATTGACCGTGAAAACCAAACAAACCAGATAAACGGCGTGGTATGGCCACTCAACAAAGCATCAACCAGCGCTATGAGGTCGGAGCATTCCTAAATGTGTAGTTGCCCGGAGAGCGCACATTGATATACGTTACGCCCTCTACCTGCGAAAGCAGCTTGGTGACTACGCGCTCCTTCTTGACGATATCGTTCGAATCGCCCAGCGACACCTCAATGCCGTTATTGAGGTTTGCCGAGATGGCTTCGACCGAAGGCGTGGAAATATCCTTGACTTGTCCCAAGAACTCGCTCGAAAAACCACGCACATAATCCAGGCCGGCCTTAACGGCCTTGGAGCTCACCGCCTGGCCGGAAACTGGAGCGACATCCGCCGAGACATCAGTCAGCAACACCGCGCCATAGTGCTTAGCGAGCGCCAGTGCGGCATCGATGCCGGTCAGGGTATTTGAGCCCTGCCCTGTCGTGATGACGTTGCCCTGGTCGTCCACTTCGACCGACGTCGACAGCGGGGCGATCCAGGTGTCATCATCCCCGATGGCCCAGGCTAGGTCATCGGAGCTGATATAGGCAATTGCGATGACCTTGCGCTCCATAGGCGTAATGATGAGCGTATGCGGGAACTGACGCTGGACATCCACGCCCGAGACCCACGGATTCTGCTTGAGGTCCTCGGTAATCTGGTCGGGATCGACGTTAAAAAGCGACGTTCCCTCGGGCAAATCGATCAGCTGGATAGCATCGTGCTTCGTCACATGCTCGCTGCCTTGAATCTGAATATCAGTGGCGGTAAACAATCCAGAGTTAATCACCACGATGGCAACGACGACGAGCACGGCCAAGACGGCCAGAACGCCGCCCACGATTTTGCCTTTGCCTGTAACGACAGAAGCGGCGTCTGATGTTTTATTTGCCATCGCCCCAAGTGAAGACAACGGGTTGACGCTTTTTTTACCCGAAGGCTTCTTGGCGGTAGCCGGCACCGATGTCAGCGAGCGCGGTTTCGATGCGCCCAGCGTGCGACCTGGACGCGCCGCTTTAGTTCCCGTCGAGGGCTTAGGAGTTGCCATGGGGCGGGCAGGCTTGGCGCCCATAACAGGCTTTGACGTCACCGAGGGACGCGAGGACTTTTTTGCGGCCGGACGATTACCGAGCTGCGAGCCGACGACCGGACGACTGGTCTGTCGAGCATGCCCGACAGACTTAGAGTGCGCGACGGTATTGCGTTGAGGTTTGGCAGGCGCGCCGGAACGCCCTCCGGCGCGGCGGAAGGTGGGTTTCGATGCTCTAGAAGCCGAGGAATTTAACTTCCGGTCTGAGCTCGATGCCATACGCCTCCCTCACCTTTCCGTGCACATGTCTGATAACCGCGGCAACGTCATCGGCCGAGGCAGTTCCGTTATTAACGATAAAATTAGCGTGAACGGGCGAAACTTCCGCGCCGCCAATCGAAAAACCCTTTAATCCACAATCCTCAATCAACTTGCCCACGCTTGCGTCGGGCGGGTTGCGAAAGACCGACCCGCAGGATGCGCGACCCATGGGCTGTGTACGCTTGCGCCTCGTCAGGTACCGCTCCATGCGCTCGCGAATGTCGGCCTTGGGCGCCAGTTTAAGCTTGAGCACGCACTCGAGGATGATCTCATTGCGGGGAAGGCTACATTCGCGGTAGCCCCAAGTGATCTCGGACCCCGCATAATGTTTGATACCGGATGCCGGGTCAAACGTTACGACATCCTCAACCAGCGAGCCAATCCACTCGGTCCGTGTGCCGGCATTCATAGATATCGCACCGCCAACCGAACCAGGGATGCCAACGGCAAACTCAAGGCCCGAGAGGCTACGCGACAGGGCATCGTTGACCAGGCGCGCAAACATCACGCCCGCACCGACCGTCAGCGTACAACCGTCATCGGCAACAACCGTGCGCTGAAACTCACGTCCGAGCGAAATGACGGCGCCGCGATAACCGCCATCGGCAACCAGCAGATTGGAGCCCTTGCCGATGATGACCCACGGCACCTGCTCGCGATCGAGCACCGCCACGGCGCGGCGGAGGGCATGATAGCTATGGCACGTCA
>USGN01000184.1 GCA_900554255.1 uncultured Collinsella sp.
AGGTACAGTCCGAGCGCGAGGCCGAGGGCCTGCGCGCCCGGTTGCGCGAGCAAGAACTGGCTGCCAAAATGGAGCTCTCGGAAGCAGTTGCCGCGGCGGAGCGAGAGCGCGACGAGGCGCGTGCGAAACTGACGAGTGAGTTGGCAGTGCGCGATTCGCGCGAGGAGCAGGCCAAGGCGGCGCATGAGCTCGAGCTTGCTCAAGCCAAGCGCGCGAGCGATGAACTGATCCGCTACAAGGATGAAGAGATTGAGCGCCTTAAGGACATGAAGGTCCGCCTGTCCACCAAGATGGTGGGCGAGTCACTCGAGCAGCACTGCGAGACCGAGTTCAATCGCCTGCGCATGACGGCGTTTCCTAACGCGTACTTCGAGAAAGATAACGATGCGTCCGAGGGTACCAAGGGCGACTTTATCTTCCGCGAGTGCGACGCAAGCGGCAACGAGGTCATTTCGATTATGTTCGAGATGAAAAACGAGAACGACGAGACCGCGACCAAGCATAAAAACGAGGACTTCTTTAAGAAACTCGATCACGATCGTCGCCAGAAAGGCTGTGAGTACGCGGTGCTCTGCACGCTGCTCGAGCCCGAGAGCGAGCTTTACAACGCGGGAATCGTGGACGTGAGCTATCGCTACGAGAAGATGTACGTGATTCGCCCGCAGTTCTTTATTCCCATGATCACGCTTCTTCGCAACGCCGCCATGGGTTCGCTTCGCTATAAGCAGGAGCTGGCGGAGTACAAACAGCAGAATATCGACGTCACGAACTTCGAAGCCAAGATGGAGAAGTTCAAGAACGATTTCGGCCGCAACTACGAGATCGCGAGCCGCAAGTTCCAAACGGCAATCGATGAGATCGACAAGACGATTAGCCATCTGCAGAAAACCAAGGAGGCGTTGCTGTCCTCCGAGAACAATCTGCGCCTGGCCAACAAGAAGGCCGATGATCTTACCATTCGCAAGCTCACGTGGGGCAACAAGACCATGAAGGCCGCCTTTGACGAGGCGCGCGGGGCTGCGCCGGAGACAAATGATGAGCCAGCCGAGGCGGATTCGTATGAGGTCGAGGATACCGAGTAGGGGATAGCGTATCGCGCAAAAGCGGGGCCGCTGGCGATGTTGCCAGCGACCCCGCTTCGTTTCGTTCCATTGTGCCCGGCTAGTCCTCGAGCAGGTCCTCGATAAAGCCGACGCGGTAGTTTTTGAAGATGACCTCGCCGCCGTCTTGCGTGGCGTCCAGATCGACATCGCCCATGATGCCAAAATCGTGGTCGCCATCCTCGTCGGCAAAGATCTGGTGCACGTGCCATACGTGTGCGGTCTTCTCGTCGGACTCGTCAATGGAAAACATCGCGGCGCTGCGGGCATCTCCGTCGGTGAGGATTTCCTCGTGCTGCTCGTGATAGGCGTCGAGGGCCTTTTGCCAGCGGACCTCGCTCATGCCCCAGTCCTCGTCGAGCTCGCCCAGATCGCGCACGTGTCCACGGGCCGCAAGGGTCACGCGGCGGAAGAGCGCGTTGCGCACCAATAGCGTGCAGCCGCGACGGTCCGCCACGACCTCGTCGATGCCCTGCGGCGGCGCGGCGTCGAGTGCAGCGGGGTTGCCGGCGTTCTCCCACTCGTCCACCAGGCTCGAGTCGACCGAGCGCACCACAAAGCCGAGCCACGAGATAATGTCACGCAAGCGCTCATCGCGCTTCTCAATGGGCACGGTGCGATCGAGGGAACGGTAGGCCTCGGCTAAGTAGCGCAGCAAAATGCCCTCGGAGCGGGCGATGCCGAGCTTTTGAATGTAGCCCTTAAAATCGCTCGTGCTTTCCAGCATATCGCGCAGAACGCTCTTGGGAGAGAGCTGATAGTCGTTGGCCCAGGGCACTTCCTGGCAGTACTTGTCAAAAGCGGCGTCGAGCAAATCCTCGAGCGGCTTTTCGTACGTGACGTCTTGAATGCGCTCCAAGCGCTCCTCATATTCGACGCCGTCAGCCTTCATTTCTGCCATCGCGCGGTCGCGCGCGGCGCGCTCCTGTGCACGCAGCACCTGCTTGGGATCCTCGAGCGTTGCCTCGACCATCGAGATCAGATCCATGGTATAGGTCTCGCTCTCGGGGTCGAGCAGCTCCAGCGCGGCAAGCAAAAACGGCGAGAGCGGCTGGTCGAGCGCAAAGTCCTCGGGCAGATCGACCGTCAGCGCATAGTCGATGTCCGGCGCGGCGTCAGTCGGGGCGTCGGGCGCGGGCGGCACCTCGGTGCGAACGACGACGCCGGAATCGATGAGCGTGGCGAAGATTTCGTCGGCGCGAACCTCGAGCTTAGCCTTTTCCTCGGGAGTCTGCAGGCTCGTCTCGATGAGGTCGTGCACGCGGGCGCGGGCATCGCCGCCCTGCTCGACCACGCTAATCACCATGGAGTGTGTGATGCGAAGGCGCGGCTTGAGCGTCTCGGGCTGCGTCTCAATCAGGCGCTCAAAGGTCTGCTTGTTCCAGGTGACAAAGCCCTCGGGGGCCTTTTTCTTTTTAATCTTACGGAGTTTTTTGGGGTCGTCGCCCGCTTTGGCCATAAGCTTGGCGTTTTCGATCTCGTGCTCCGGCGCCTCGGCAATTACCATACCCTCGGTGTCAAAGCCCGAGCGACCGGCGCGACCGGCGATCTGATGGAACTCACGGGCGCGCAGGCGACGCATCTTGTAGCCGTCGAACTTGGTGAGCGCGGTGAGCACCACGGTGTGGATGGGCACGTTGATGCCGACGCCGAGCGTGTCGGTGCCGCAGATGACGGGCAGCAGGCCCTGCTGCGCCAGGCGCTCGACCAGGAGGCGATAGCGCGGCAGCATACCGGCGTGGTGCACGCCGACGCCGCATCCAAGCAGGCGCTTGAGGATCTTGCCGAAGGCCGTCGAGAAGCTCGTGCCCTTGGCCGCTTCCTTGATGGCCTCGCGCTGCTCCTTGCTGGCAATGCCAAAGTTGGCGAGGGATTGCGCCGCCGCAAGGGCGGCATCCTGGCTAAAGTGCACGATATAGAGCGGGGCCTCGCCGCGGCGCATCGCGAGCTCGACGGTGCCCTCAAGCGACGTGAGCGCGTATTCGTAGGAAAGCGGCACCGGACGCGGGGCATCGGTGACGTTAGAGACATCGCGCGTGGTTTGGCGACGCAGCAGATCGGCAATCTGAGTGACGTCGCCCAACGTAGCGCTCATGAGCAAGAACTGCGTCTTCGGCAGCGTGAGCAACGGCACCTGCCATGCCCAGCCGCGGTCGGTATCGCTAAAGAAATGGAACTCGTCCATGGCAACGCTGTGGACGAGGGCATCCGGTCCTTCGCGCAGCGCCTGGTTCGCCAAAATCTCCTCGGTACAGCAGATGACGGGCG
>USGN01000185.1 GCA_900554255.1 uncultured Collinsella sp.
CCCGCCTGCTCTGCGGCTACCTCTACGCCTCTGCCGGCCACGGTGAGAGCACCCAGGACATGGTGTTTGCCGGCCATGACCTCATTGCCGAGAACGGCACTCTCCTCTCTGAAACGAAGCCTTTTGCGGGCGGTTACGCCGAGATCAACGGACACGCAATTCGCGATCTGTCGATGACGCCCAGTATGCTGCAGCGTCTTGCCCCCTACCTTGAGCAATCGGGCGAGGTCATCCGCTTTGAGGGCCTCAACGGCGTCGTGCGCATGAGTGCCGATGCCCCCGATGCTCCCGGATACGCGCGCACCCTGGGCGACGCAGTCACGCAGCTGCAACATTACAGTGCCTACAAGATCTTGATGTCTACATCGCTCGCCAACCACATCACTCAAGATAAGGCACTTGAGCCGCTGCTGTGCTTTAACGAGCTCGAACTCGAGGTAACCGAAATCTCGCCCCGCGAATGCACGAAGCGCGGGGGCATCCAGTCTGTACTCGACGCCCTCGATCCCCACCACGGAACCGTATACGGCATCGGCGACGCCGGCAATGACGTCTCGCTGATGAACGCCGTCGATGTCGGTATCGCCATGGGCAATGCGCCGGACTATCTCAAGGATAAGGCCGATTACGTGACCGACACCGTCGATCACGACGGTGTCGTTGCGGCGCTCGAGCATTTTAGGCTGATTTAGGCACGCTCCATCAAACGCACGCCCGTTGTCCTAAATCGCCAAAACTGCCGCGCCAAACGCCCTGATGTGGCAATATGTTGTCTGCATATTGCATCAATGCAACCTCAGAAAGAATGCGAGAACCCGTGTCCAGTCCGTTTACCAGCTTTTTAGCCCAGCACTTTGACCAGATCAACGACTATCTGGCCACGTTCTTTGACGGACAGGCGACCTCTGCCGACATCGAGCGCTACCTGTATACCCCGCTGTCGGCATTTACCGCCAATGCCGGCAAGCGCCACCGCCCGCTTATCTGCATGCTCGCCGCAACCGCAGTGGGCGGTAGCTTTGAGAGTGCCCGCAGCGCCGCGGCAGCTATCGAGCATTTCCAGTCGGGCGCGCTGATCCACGACGACATCGCCGACAACGGACAGCTTCGTCGAGGCAAGCCCTGCATGCACCTTACCGAGGGCACGGGCCTTGCCATCAATTGTGGCGACCTGGCGCTCACCATGGTCACCAAGACGGTTCTCGACGACCCCACGCTGGAGTCCGACGTGAAGCTGCGCGTGCTCCACGAGCTTACCGAGATGATCGTCCGCACCATCGAGGGTCAAGCGCTCGACCTGGGTTGGGTCCGTGACGGGCGCTTTGATATCTCGGTTGATGACTACCTGGACATGGCGACGCACAAGACCGCGTTTTACAGCGGAGCCACGCCGCTTGCCGCCGGAGCCATTATCGGCGGCGGCAACGATGAGCAAATCGAAGCGCTGCGCGCCTTTGGCCTGCACACGGGCCTTGCCTTTCAGATTCAGGACGACCTGCTCAACCTTGTCGGCACTAAGGAAGCCGCCAACAAGGACTTCCGCACCGACATCACCGAGGGCAAGCGCACGCTTGTCGCCGTACACGCCCTCTCTGATGAGCGCCACCACGGCGAGGTCGAGGCGATTCTTTCCTCAGGCACCGATAATCCCGCGCAGCTCGCACGCGCCGTGGAGATCTTCCAGGAAACCGGCTCCATCGATTACGCCCACACTTACGCGCTCGACCTGACCGCTAAGGCCAAAGCGGCCATCGAGAACGTTGAGCTTGATCCGCACGCACGCGAGCTGTTCCTCTCCATGGCAGATTTCTTTGTGGAGCGCCTTAACTAGCGGGGGTTATAAAACCTGTCAGCAGCGTATTTAGGCACAACTTGCTACACTGTTGAGTGCATGTTTATGCATCCCTTTGCGTTGTCTATCCGACAGACGCTCAAATAGTACGAATGGTACGCCGAAAGGGGTTCGTTCATGGAACCTATTACAACGGGCATGCAAGGAGCAGCCGTCGAGGACGTGCAGTCTCGTCTCCTGCAGCTCGGCTACACGATTGATGCCGCCGAAGTCACCGACAAGTACTTTGGAGCCACCACTGAGCAGGCCGTCAGCACCTTCAGGCTCGACAGCGGCCTTGCTGCCGGTCATGCCGTCGATATCCCCTGCTGGAGCGCCCTGGTCGACGCCTCGTATAAACTGGGCGACCGCACCCTCTACCTGCGTATGCCCAATTTCCATGGTGCCGACGTGCAGGCCCTGCAGAAGGCACTCAACGTTTTGGGCTTTGCCTGCGGCGAGGACGACGGCTACTTTGGTCCGCATACCGAGGCCGCCCTGCAGCAGTTCCAGGAAAATGTCGGCCTGTTTGCCGACGGCATGGCCTTCCAGGACACCTACGCCTACATCAACCGCCTGCACCATGTGTGGGAGGGCAAGCCCTCGGTCACCGAAGCCGAGTCCCGCATCGGTTTTGCTCGCGCCGCCAACGTGCTCGAGCGCTTCCAGATTGCCGTTATCGGCGAGGACCCCATCGCGCGCAGTGTTGCGTCGCGCATGTGGAATATTGCCACGGCAACGACCGACAACAGCGGCATGATGCTCTGCGACTCCGAGGTCCCAACCGACGTTGACCTGGTGCTCGAGATCGCAAGCGACGAGCTGCCCGCCGACGCCGCTCCGCGCGCCACGATTGCCCTCGCCGAGTGCCACAACCTGGCCCAGCGCATCCGCACCGCCAATGTCGCCGCGCAACAGAAGCCGGCTCGCATTCGCATTGAGCTCACGGGCATGACGCGCTACAACGGCACCTTCACGGCCAGCGACGCGCAGACGCTCGCCGTACGCCTACTCGACGGCGTTTGCGATGCCCTCGCAGATTAGGTAAACTAGACGAGTTGCTTTTGGGCAACACCACACATTGGGACGTAGTTCAACGGTAGAACTCCGGTTTTTGGTGCCGGCTGTTGGGGGTTCGAATCCCTCCGTCCCAGCCCTTAAGAACACAGCGCTCCAGGCCCTTATGAACCTGGAGCGCTTTCTTGTGGGCAAGCGGAGGAATTCGAACCCGCAAGGGTGCGGAGCTGAGGAAACGCGAAGCGTTTTCCAACGCAGCACGCAAGGAGCGAAGCGACGCGGCGAAAGCGGGCGGCGTCAGCCGCACGCGGACATCCCGCTGGGAGCACCATTTAAACTGAGGAGCCCGTTGCCCTCGCGGTGGCGGGCTTTTTGCTACCCATGTGCCGTGATTCGAACCCGGCAGGGTGCGGATCACGGCATCATCGCAAAGCCAGTGGGCAAAAATAGCAAATATGAGTACTGTTACCATTTTAGTAACAGCGATTTCATGCCTTTAGAAGTCGATTTAGACGTCG
>USGN01000186.1 GCA_900554255.1 uncultured Collinsella sp.
GGACAGGTAGCAGCTGATTCAAAATTAAGGTCAATAAATGAAACGACCCCGGTTGCATATTCTGTAACCGGGGTCGTTCGATGTTTCACATGAAACGTTTTGGGATGCGACTCCCCTATGCGTTCTTCTGAACTTTGAAGCGCTGCTTCAGCTGTCCGCAAGCGGCGTCAATATCGTTACCACGGGAGTTACGAATCGTGGTCTCGATGCCACGGGACTCAAGACGACGCTGAAGATCCTCAACCTTATGAATCGGCGACGGCTTGAGCGGGCTACCCTCGATGTCGTTAAGCTGAATGAGGTTAACGTGGCACAGCGTTCCCTCGCAGAAGTCGCAGAGCGCCTGCATCTCGGGATTCGTATCGTTGACGCCTTCGATCATGGCATACTCATAGGTCGGGCGGCGGCCGGTCTTCTCGGTGTAGAGCTGAAGCGCTTCGTGAAGGCGAAGCAGCGTGTACTTCTTAACACCGGGCATGAGCTTATTGCGCGTCGACTGGATGGCAGAGTGCAACGACACAGCGAGCGTAAACTGCTCGGGAATGTCGGCAAACTTGCGGATGCCAGGAATAACACCGCTGGTAGAGACAGTAAGATGACGGGCGCCGATACCGATGCCATCGGGGTCGTTGAGGATTCGCAACGCCTTGAGAACCTCGTCGTAATTGGCAAATGGCTCGCCCTGGCCCATGAAGACAACGCTCGTGGCACGCTCGCCAAAGTCGTTGGATACATGAAGTACCTGGTCGACGATCTCTTGAGCGGTCAGAGAGCGCTTGAGGCCGTTGAGACCGGTAGCGCAAAAGGCACAGCCCATGCCACAGCCTGCCTGGGTGGAAACGCAGACGGAAAGCTTGTTACGGCGGGGCATACCGACAGTCTCGACGGAAATGCCGTCGTGGTACTCGAGCAGATACTTGCGAGAGCCATCTTTGGAAACCTGCTTGGTGAGTTCAGTCGGCGTGTCAAAGGCAAAAGCCTCTTTAAGCTGCTCGCGGAAAGCCTTGGGAAGGTTGGTCATATCGTCAAACGAACAAACGTTCTTCTCAAAGACCCATTCGATGAGCTGCTTCGCGCGGAAGGCGGGCTGGCCAAGCTCGGCCACGAGCTCGCGAATATCGTTTTGGCTCAAGTCGCGAATGTCCTGAGATTTAGTCCTGGGATTCATGGAAGCCTTTCGATTTTGGGGAAACGTAGAGGGTATCGCTACAATATGGTATCAGCTGCAGAAATTATAGAGGAGGAGTCTGCCCATGCCGGGTAAAAGCCTAGAGAACATGCACGTAGCGGTCTTGGCGGGCGGTCATTCCGCTGAGCGCGAGATCTCGCTCAATTCGGGAAAGAACGTCGTGGTTGCCTTGAAGGAGGCCGGCTACACTTCGGTGGAGCTGCTCGACACGGCTGCCGATGATTTTATGGTAACCATGGCGACCGGAGGCTTTGACGTGGCGTTTATCGCCATGCACGGTGCCGGCGGCGAGGATGGCGCCATGCAGGGCGCCATGGAGACCCTGGGTATCCCCTACACGGCCTCGGGCGTGCTTGCCAGCGCCTGCGGTGCCGACAAGGAGGTCTCTAAGCTCTTGTACGCCAAGGCGGGCATCCCCATTGCCCCCGGCCTCGCGCTCGAGGTGGGCGATGAAGTCGATATCGATCGTATCGTCGAGGTTTGTGGCGAGCGCTGCTTTGTGAAGCCGGCCGTCAACGGTTCCAGCTATGGCATTTCCCTGGTCCATGAGCCTTCCGAGCTGCCCGCGGCAATCGCCAAGGCGTTTGAGTACGGCGACAAAGTGCTGGTCGAGAAGTGCATCGAGGGTACCGAGATCACCGTCGGCGTATACGGCGAAGATGACGTGAGCGCCCTGCCGATTGTCGAGATCCGTAAGCCCGAGGACTGCGAGTTCTACGATCTGGACGTGAAGTATGTCGACCCTACGGACATCCATCGCATTCCGGCGCAGATTTCACCCGAGAATTACACTCGCGCTCAGGAGCTTGCCTGCGCTGCTCACAAGGCCCTCGGGTGCCTGGGTATCTCGCGCAGCGACTTTATTGTGAGTGAGGACGGCCCCGTCATCCTCGAGACCAATACCATTCCCGGCATGACCGATACGTCGCTGTATCCGGATGAGATCCGCCACACCGACGACATGACGTTCCCGCAGGTCTGTGACAGCCTGATCCGTATGGGCCTTCGTCGAGCGGGCATTGCATGCTAATCGAGGACGCGGTTTCGTCAGGAACGCCGCAGTTTGTCATCGACTCCTATGCCACGCTTGCCGAACGCGCCAAAACGCAGTCCTTCGGCCTTATCGAGGAAGATGTGATCGTCCTCGATACCGAGACCACAGGTCTTTCGGTGCAGGACAATGAGCTGATCGAGATCTCGGCGGCCCGTCTTTCGGGCCGCGAGGTCGTCGACCGCTTCGATACCTTCGTGCATCCCAAACAGCTGATTCCCGCCGAGATTACCGAGCTCACGAGCATTACAAATGCCGATGTGGCAGATGCCCCGTCGGCCGTTGAGGCCGTAGCCGCTCTCGCCGATTTTGTCGGTGGTTGCCCAGTAATCGCACATAACGCCACGTTCGACCGCTCGTTTATCGAGTCGGTCAAAGGCGGCGTCAGCGTGAGCGATATTTGGATCGATTCGCTGGCGCTGTCGCGCATCGCGCTTCCGCGCCTGGCCTCGCACAAGCTGTCTTTTATGGCCGACCTGTTTGGCTGCGATTCGGTGTCGCACCGCGCCAACGCCGATGTCGACGCCCTGTGTGGCGTATGGCGCGTGTTGCTCGTGGCACTCACCGACTTGCCCCAGGGCCTCATGGCGCGCCTAGCCGACATGCATCCGGACGTGCCTTGGTCCTATCGTCCAATCTTCTCATTCTTGGCGGGGCAGAACCCTGGTTCTATCTTCTCTCTCAGCGCCGCCCGTGCTGACGTTCTCAAGGCCGATCGCGCCGACGATCGGGTGGACGCCGACGAACTGCCGGTCCTCAAGATGCCGAGTCGTGAGGAGATTGAGGCAGACTATGCGCCAGGTGGCCTGGTCAATCGCATGTATCCCACCTACGAGCCGCGTGATGAGCAGATCGCGATGGCGCTCGAGGTCCGCGATGCGCTGGTCACGGGCACTCATCGTGTAATTGAGGCGGGCACGGGCGTCGGCAAATCGATGGCCTATCTGGTACCTTTTGCCGAGGCAGCGCGCCGCAACAACATCACGGTTGGTATTGCGACCAAATCGAACAATCTTGCCGACCAGCTCATGTACCATGAGCTGCCAAAACTTGCCGAGCAACTGGACGGTGGCCTGTCATTTTGCGCTCTCAAGGGGTATGACCACTATCCATGCCTGCGCAAG
>USGN01000187.1 GCA_900554255.1 uncultured Collinsella sp.
CTTCCTGCTTTTCAAAACCGCAGGTAGATAGCTTGTTACAAAACTGCCTGGTCGCCAAAGTGCTAAAAGTCTACTCACTTAGATTGCAGAGTGCCCCCCATTAGCTGCAATTCCAAGGTAGTTAGTACTTTTGGACTCAGGTCGTCATACTGGACAAGAATATGAGTTGAGTTTTCAGGGGCAGATGCGCCATCGGCACACCAAAAACAGTCACCGATATCGATAAAAGGGATGCTCGAGCGCGTGAGGGCCCGTGCAATAGTGCTTCCGCCCGTTCCACGCTCCGCAACCACGGTGCAGTAAAGGCCCGCGTCTGCGTGTTCGATCGAGACTTCCCCTGCCGGAAATGCCTTCCGTACAAGCGCCGCCAGGCCATCACGCGCCTCGCGAGCACGAACGCGCACGCGGTTCACATGTCGCTCGTAATCACCCGATTCCAGCAAACGAGCCAAAGCGACCTGGTCAACAGAACTCACCGACGAGGCGTAAAAACCAAGGTTGCGCCTAAACCGCTCCATTAGCTCATCGGGCAGCACCATGTACGCTAGACGCAACGCCGATGACAGGCTCTTCGAAAACGTGTTGGTGTAGATAACCGACTGGGAGGCATCGATCGACGCGAGCGCGGGAATTGGCTTGCCGGCAAGGCGAAACTCACAATCAAAGTCATCTTCGATGAGGTACCGACCTGGTCGCTCGGCGGCCCAGCTCAGCAGCGCATAGCGACGCGCAATGCTCGTCACAAGACCGGTGGGATACTGATGGGACGGCATAAGGTGAAGGACATCGGTCCCAGTTTTCTGCAGAGCGCTCAGGTCCACGCCGTCGTCATCCAACGGGATATGTCGTACTTGGCAGCCCATAGCCTGATAGATGCGCGTCAGGCGCAAATAGCCCGGATCTTCAACGGCATACACCTTGTCGGCTCCAAGCAGCTGAACCAACATGGTATCGAGCAGCTGGGCGCCCGCGCCGATAACAATGTTGTTGGGGTCGACATTCATACCCCTTGTCCCGCGCAGATGATGAGCAATTGCGCGTCGTAGCCGAGCGGTGCCCTGTGCTGGCGCGGGCGAAAAGATCTCGCATTCGTCTTCGGATGCCAGCGTCGCCCGTAGTGCGCTTTGCCAAAGCCGCGCCGCCTCCAAAGCGGAAGGAGAAAGTGCATCGAACAGCTCGACCTGTCCGTTGACATCATGCGCGCTGAGGCCCACAGAGACGGTATCTCGGTCGATGCCCTGCGAAGCCAAAGGCAAAACCGGTGCATCCGGAAGCTCACAAGCGTAGTAGCCACGACGCGGCATTGAGCAAATATAGCCCTCGGCAAGTAACTGGCTATATGCATTCTCGATGGTAATGACACTGATTCCCAGATGACTGGCAAAGGCGCGCTTAGACGGCAAATGCTCCCCCGCCGCAATGCGTCCAGCAACGATATCATCTCGAATTTGCTGGTAAACATACTCATAAAGCGATGCTTCGCCGCGTTTTTCCAAATTGTAGTCAAGCATGAGTTTGCCACCTGACCTTATCGAGCTGTTCAATCTGGTATTAGGCTGACATTATTATTATCTCGAAAACTGAGTATTTTGCCATACCCAGCTCCCCGATAGGATGTTCCGTCAAGCAATGCACATGCCAACCAAGGGAGCAACCATGGCAGAACAGACCAGCAAGGCCGATCGCGTCAAACTCAATCGCGAACTCGCGCAGATGCTCAAGGGCGGCGTCATCATGGACGTCACCACGCCCGAGCAGGCACGCATCGCCGAGGAGGCAGGCGCCTGCGCCGTCATGGCACTCGAGCGCATCCCGGCCGACATCCGCGCCGCAGGCGGCGTCTCGCGCATGAGCGACCCCAAGATGATCAAGGGCATCCAAGAGGCCGTCTCCATCCCCGTCATGGCCAAGTGCCGCATCGGTCACATTGTCGAGGCGCAGGTCCTACAGGCCATCGAGATCGATTACATCGACGAATCCGAGGTTCTCTCCCCCGCCGATGACGTCTATCACATCGACAAGACCCAGTTTGACGTGCCGTTTGTCTGCGGCGCCCGCGATCTGGGCGAGGCGTTGCGCCGTGTTGCCGAGGGCGCCACTATGATTCGCACCAAGGGTGAGCCGGGTACGGGCGACGTCGTTCAGGCCGTGCGTCACATGCGCAAGATCCAAAAGCAGATCCGCGACGTTGTTGCCCTGCGCGACGACGAGCTCTTTGAGGCAGCCAAGCAACTGCAGGTTCCGGTCGAGCTGGTACGCGAGGTCCATGCCACGGGCAAGCTTCCCGTCGTGAACTTTGCCGCCGGCGGTGTAGCGACCCCGGCCGATGCCGCGCTGATGATGCAGCTGGGTGCCGAGGGCGTCTTTGTCGGCTCGGGCATCTTTAAGAGCGGCGACCCGGCCAAGCGCGCCGCCGCCATCGTCAAGGCCGTGGCCAACTTCACCGACGCCAAGCTCATCGCTGAGCTTTCGGAGGACCTGGGCGAGGCCATGGTGGGCATTAACGCCGACGAAATCGAGATTATCATGGAAGAGCGCGGGCGCTAGTCCAGCAGAAAGGATCGCACATGAGCGATTATGCAGACCAAACGGTTGCCGTGCTGGCGGTCCAAGGCGCTTTTGCCGAGCACGAGGCAAGACTATTCGAGCTTGGCGCACACTGTATTGAGCTGAGGCAGGCGGCTGATTTGAAGCAGGACTTTGACCGTCTGGTACTTCCCGGCGGCGAGTCTACCGTTCAAGGGAAGCTGCTTGATGAGTTGGGCATGCTCGAGGAGCTTCGTGCCCGTATCGCTGAAGGTATGCCCGTCCTGGGCACCTGCGCCGGCCTGATTCTACTGGCTCACGACCTTGCCGCCCATGACGATAAGGGCACGCCGCGTCTGGAAACCATGGATGTACTTGTCGAGCGCAATGCCTACGGCAGGCAGCTCGGCAGCTTTCGAACCAAGGGGCAAATAGCCGGCATCGACGGTGAAGTGCCGCTGACGTTTATCCGCGCGCCCCGCATCGTCAAGGTCCACGGCGACGCCAAGGCCTTAGCGAAAGTCGACGGTCGTATTGTCGCCGCCCGTCAGGGCAACCAGCTCGGCGTAACCTTCCACCCCGAGCTCGACGACGATACCCGCCTCCACGAACTGTTCCTACAAATGTAGGCATCGAAATCAACAAACGAAACGAGAGTGGATGATCTCCCACTTTGAGCTTGAATGCAGGCTCAAACCGGGAGATCATCCACTCTTGTTCTATGTAGTCGTTTAAGAACGTCCCCAATGACTACAAGGAGTGTCCCAAGCTGCCGGCAGAGACGATATGAGCAGGACATAAAAACATTGAGAGCCCCTGCTGCATGAAAGACCG
>USGN01000188.1 GCA_900554255.1 uncultured Collinsella sp.
GAGCATGGCCTTGGGCTGCATAGCAAGTGAACGGGCGATGGCCACGCGCTGCTGCTGGCCGCCCGAAAGCTGTGCGGGCACCTTGTCGGCCTGCTCGGCCACGCCCACGCGGCTCAGCAGGTCCATGGCGCGCTCACGAGCCTCCTCCTTGGACACGCCCAGCACGTCGACCGGTCCCAGCATGACGTTCTGCAGCACCGTCATATGTGCAAACAGGTTGAACTGTTGGAACACCATGCCCAGTTCGGCGCGCATGCGGGCAAGGTCCTTGCCTTCTTGCGGCAGGGGCTCGCCTTCGATGAGGATCTCGCCCGAGTCGATGGTTTCCAGGCGGTTGATGGTGCGGCACATGGTCGACTTGCCCGAGCCCGAAGGACCGATCACCACGACGACCTCGCCGCGGTCGACCGACAGATTGATGTCGTTGAGGACGTGCAGATCGCCATAGTGCTTATCGACGTGTCTGAGCTCGATTAACGGCTGATTGCCGGTGGAAGAGGTGCTCTGTGCCATGGTGCTCGGCTCCTTATGACTTGAAATGGTAAAGCGTTAGCGGATGATGGTCGCGCCGGTCTTGTGCGAAACGTAGACAGCGGCCTTGTTGATCGCGACGTTGATGAGGATGTAGATGACCGCGATTACCAGGTAGACCGATACGAGTGCATCGTAGTTGGTAATGAGCACGCGGGCATTTTGCATGAGGTCGGGGTAGCTCACCACATAGGCGACGGTGGTGTCTTTGACTACGACCACGAGCTGCGAAATCAACGACGGGATGATAAATCGAATAGCCTGCGGCAACACGATTTTAAAGGTGATTTTAGCCTTGGAGAGACCGAGCGCCTGGGCGGCTTCGACCTGGCCGCGCGGCACGGCGTTGACGCCGGCACGGAAGATCTCGGCAAGTACGCCGGCTGCAGCGAGCGCGACAGGGAGCGTGAGCATCCAGAACGACGGCAGCGCGATCTTGTACTGGGGCAGCACCAAAAAGAAGAAGTAGATGAACAGAAGGCTCGGCACGCCACGGAAGAAATCGGTGAGCACGCGGCAGACCAGCTGCAGCGGCTTAATGTCGCTGGTGCGGCCGAGCATAAGGGCTAAGCCCAGTACCAGCGCAATGACGCCGGCGGTGAGTGCGACTTTAACGGTGCCCTCAAAGCCGGCAAGCAAGAACTTCCATGTGGTGAGGTGCGTAAAGAAATACCAATAGTGGACCGAAAGCTGGCCGGTCACATAAAAGCGCTGCAGTACCAGGACGACGAGTGCGGCCACGGCAACAAGCGAGATGGCGGTGCCGATGCGAATCTTGGCGCGCATCTTGGGGCCGGGAGCCTCGTAGAGCGCATCGCGCATGGTAAGCGCAGGGGAGGAGTGCTTGCTCATCGGAGGATCCTCACCTTCTTATCGATGTGGTTGCCAATGTGGCTCACCACAAAGGCTGTGCCCAGGTAGCCGAGCGCCGAGATAAAGAACGCGGCGACGCCGCCGAGCGAGCGCGTGTTGATGTAGCTCACCACGCCGGTGAGCTCCTGCGGTTTAAGCGGCACCTGGCTGCCGAGTGCGGTGGTGAGCATGACGGCGATAAAGAGGTTGGTCATGGGCAACACGCTCGAGCGCAGCGCCTGCGGAATCACGATCTTGGCGAGGATACGGCTGAAGCTCATGCCCAGCGAGCGGGCGGCTTCCACCTGGCCGACGCCGACGGTGTTGATGCCGCTCATAAAGTTCTCGGAACCAAAGGCCGAGCCCAAAAGGACCGTGGCGACGATAACGCAGGTGCGGTAGGGCAGGACGACCTTGAGCGGCGGCAGCGCGTAGACGACGATGATAAGCAGCGCGATGCCGGGGATGTTACGGAAGACCTGGACATACAGGTCGCCAAAGACGCGCAGCGGCTTGAGCGGCGACACGCGCATCACGGTGACGGCAACGGCCAGCACCATGGCGATGGCAAACGACTCAAGCGTCATGCCCCAGGTTGCTAGCAGCGCGTCGATATAGTTCTGGCCATAGAGCGACCAGAGCTCGGAGAGACTCATGCGGACCTCCCGCCGGTAAGGAAAGGGGCTCCCGTGTGTACGGAAGCCCCGACAACTCAGTGAGGAAACAGTTTAGCGCAATAAAGCGCATCGTGCGTTTCCGTATGGTTTCGCAACGGCCGTTACCAGGCTCGCTGTCTAGGCGCCGATCTCGGGCAGCTCGGGTACATTGGTGTCGCCCGTACGGTCGCCGATGCAGATCTGCCACAGCTCGGTCCAGGTGCCATCGTCCTCGATCTTCTTAAGGAAGTCGTTGACGAAGGCGACGCCGTCGGAATCGAGCGGCAGGCCGATGCCATAGGGCTCCTTGCTGCCGAAGGGCTTGCCGGCGATCTTGTACTTACCGGGTTCGCGGACCAGGGCGCTCTGCTGCATGTTGTTATCGATGACGTAGGCGTCAACGCGGCCCTGCTGGAGTGCCTGACGGGCCTCCTCGTCGGTCTTGAACTCCTGCTGGCTGGCCTTGGGGGCGAACTCCTCCAGGATGGCGGGGCCGTTGGAGCCGGACTGGACGGCGACGTTCTTGTCGGCCAGGTCGTCAACGCTCTTGATGTCGTCGTTATCGGCGAGCACCAGGATGGCCTGCTGCGTGTAGTAGTAGGGACCGGCAAAGGAGACGAGTTTCTTGCGCTCGTCAGTGATGGTGTAGGTGGCAAAGACAGCGTCGACCTGGCCGTTCTGCAGGACAGACTCGCGCGTGTCCGAGGTCACCTGGGTGATCTCGACCTTGTTCTCGCCCAGAATGTAGTTGGACAGGAGCTGTGCGATACCGGCATCGAAGCCGCGGGTCTTGCCGTCCTTCTCGTTGAGGAGGGAGAAGAGCGTGGAAGTCTGAACGCCACCGATCTTAAAGACGCCGGCGTCCTTAACGGCCGTGGCCCAGGTGCTGGCGGCGATGGCGTCGTCATCGGCCTTGGGGCCGTTGTCGACGAGCTTGTCGAATGCCTTAGCGTCGAGCGTGGTGGAAGCCTCGGTATCCTGGGAGCTCTTGGAGGAGCCCGCGGCGGAACCCTTGTCGGCCTCGGCGCTGGTGTCGGAGCAGCCGGCAAGACCAAGGCCGGCGACGGTTGCGAAGGTGGCGGCAACGAAGCCGCGGCGGTCGAGAACGACCTGCTGGGAGAGGTTCTTGCTCATGGTAGAACACCTTTCTCAATAAAATCCCTAGCGGTTGAGTAGAGTTATACCCTATCGCGCTCAAATGGGTCAACACGAAATAACTCAGAAACATACTTACCTTATGGGTTATTCTAGCTACCAAAAAGGGACAGGTTTATTTTGGCAGGTTTTATCTGGGAAAACGCCAATT
>USGN01000189.1 GCA_900554255.1 uncultured Collinsella sp.
CGGCTTGATCAATTTGAGCACAAAGGCAGACATGCCGACCAACGCAATCGACTAACTTGGTTCCTGCCAGGGAAACCAACCAAGGAGGTCGGAAAGGTATGATCAGCATGTCGCAAACCTATTCTATACGGCAAATGAGGAAGAACGGCGAGTCCATATCGGAAATCGCCCGCAAGACGGGCGTCTCGCGCAACACGGTGTACGCGAAGCTCGCGATCTCGGACCTGTCGCCGCGGATGCCCGTGAAGAGGGGCAAGGCCAAGACGCTCGACAGGTACCGCGGGGTCATAGAGTCGTGGCTCGACGAGGACGCCGCGAACTGGCGCAAACAGCGCCACACCGCCCGCCGCATATGGCAACGCCTTCGCGACGAGCACGGCGTCGAGTGCTGCGAATCGACCGTCCGGCATTACGTCCGCGACCTCAAGGCGCTGAGGAAGGCCGTTTCCGAGTCGTACCTCGACCTCGTTTGGCGGCCCGGCGAGGCGCAGGCCGATTTCGGGGAGGCGGATTTCTGCGTCATGGGAACGAGGCGGCGGCTGAGTTTCTTCGTGCTCTCGTTCCCCTATTCGAACGTCGGGTTCGCCCAGGTGTTCCCGTCCGAGAACTCCGAATGCGTGTGCCAAGCCCTCAAGCAGGTGTTCGAATACATAGGAGGGGTCCCATCCCGCATCGTGTTCGACAACGCCACCGGCGTCGGGCGCAAGGTCTGCGGCGGCGTCAGGACCGCCGAGACCTTCGCGGCCTTCGCCGCCCATTACGGCTTCGAATTCGGCTTCTGCAACCCGAATTCCGGCCACGAGAAGGGCAACGTGGAGAGGAAGGTGTACTTCATCAGGCAGAACCTCTTCGTTCCCGTGCCAAGGCTGTCCCGCGTCGAATCGTACAACGAGAAGCTCCTGGACCGATGCCTCGGGCTCGCCAAGGAGCATTACAAGAAAGGCGTGAACGAGGACGGGCTGTTCGGCGAAGACCGCGCCGCGCTGGCCGGATTGCCGGAAACGCCGTTCGAGGTGGTCCGCTACGTCGACTGCAAGGCCGACAAGCAGGGCAAGGTCCAGATAGACGGCCGCCATTGGTACTCGGCGGACCCGTCCCTCGCGGGCGAGCGCCTCATCGCGGGGCTGGGCGCCACGATGCTGTCGATATACACCTCGGCCGGCGAATACGTCTGCTCGCACGAGCGGCAGTACGGCGCCGCCCCCACCGATTCCTCGAGCCCGGCGAGCCAGTTGCCGCTTCTTGCCGCCAAGCTGGGCGCGTGGCGCAACAGCTCGGTGCGGTCGGCGATGCCCGATGCGCTGCGGGATTACATGGACGGCCTCGGCAGGCGCGAATTGGGCGACGGCCTGAGGCTGATGAGGGACCAAGTCCAGCGTTCGGGCTGGGACGCGACCGTCGGCGCGATGCAATGCGCGCTGGAATCGACCGGCAGGATCGACGCTGCGAGCGTCGCGGTGGCCGCCGCCAGGGCCGAGGGCGGCGCCATCGAGTACGACGAGCCCGTTGACCTCGGCGTCTACGACGCGGCGCTGCGGAAGGCGGTGTAGCATGGCGATAAGGTCCAAGGGCGACGCCGAGCGGATGCGCGCGCTGGCCCGCAGGCTATACATCAGCAACGACACGATCGACTGGTTCCTTTCGTCGTCGAACGCGGCGCAGCTGCGGGCGGTGAGCGAGCTCATCGAGCACGAGATGGCGGTTCGGGAGGAATCCAAGCGCGCGAGGCTGTTCAGGAGGGCGAAATTCCCCCAGGTGAAGTCGTTCGAGGGGTACGACTTCTCGCAGGTGGCCTTTCCCGACGGCTATGGCGTGGACGACCTGAAATCGCTGTCGTTCGTCGAAGCCGCGCAGGACTTCGTGTTCCACGGGCAGACGGGCCGAGGGAAGACCCACCTCGCGATAGCCGTCGGCCACGCGTGCGTGATGGCGGGGAAGGCGGTGCGCTTCTACACCGCCGCCGAGCTCGCGCTGGCGCTTTCGAAGGCCCGGCGCGAGCTCGCCCTCGAGGCGATGATGAGGGACATAGCGAAGAACGACCTGGTGATACTCGACGAATTCGGATACGTGCCCCTCGATACGGAAAGTGCGCGGCTGCTCTTCCAGGTGGTGTCGAGCTGCTACGAGAGTCGCAGCATGATATTCACGACGAACATCGAGTTCTCGAAATGGGGAACCGTCCTCGGCGACGACAAGCTCGCATCGGCCATGATCGACAGGATAGTCCACCATGGGAGGCTCGTGGAGTTCAACGGGGCAAGCCACCGCATGGATGCCGCCTTGATGCTCGGAAGGGCAAAAAAACAGTGAAGGACGTGTCTGCCAAAGTGCTCAAATGCAACGTGCCGCTTTGTTAACATTTTGCTTGCCACAAACACACGCTCTCCCCGCTGGAGTGCTCGGAGGGGGTGAGCCCGAGCCAAGCGGCGAACGACCTGGCGTTCTTGAACCTGGAGAACTCGCCGGCCTCGAACACGATGTCGGCGGCCGTCATGGCGTCGACGCCCTTCAGGCAGCGCAGCGAGTCGACCCTCTTCTTCCATCGGGGCTTGGACGCCTCTGCCTCGACCAGCTTCTCCAGCCTCTTCTTGTCCTCCATCGCCTGCCTGGTGGCGTCTATGTAGTACGCGAGGACGTCGTCGTCGGCCTTCTCGGGAAACTCGATCGACCTTATCCACGCCCAGTGCGCGGCGGTCCAGTTGCCCTTCCTGCGCCCGGTCGGGGTGGTCTCGCTGAACGCGTATCCGTGCCGCATCAGGAACTTCGACAGCCGCTGCTTGCAGCGCTTCAGGTCCTCGCGCGCGTCGTCCAGCGCGCGCACCAGGTCGCGCGCCGCCTCGCACCCGTCGTCGGGGACCCACACCTCCACGACGTTGCCCACCGACAGCATGCGCGCCAGGAACTCCGCGTCGTTGCGGTCGTTCTTCCTCTTGCGGTCAGCCGGGGGCTTGATCATCTTGGACACCGCGCCGACGACGCAGTCGATCCCCATCGAGGACAGCCTCTTCTGCAGGTCGAACCCGGTGACGCCCGACTCGTAGACGCACTTCGCGGCAGGGTCGAGGGATCCCACCCACTCTGCGACGGCCGCCGCGTCGTAGGCGAAAGTGGCCGAGCGGACCTCGCCGGTCATCGCGTCAAGGGCGACGGCCTTTATGGATCGCGCGTGCACGTCGAGGCCGACGAAGGTGGTAGTATTCAACATGAGAGAGCCCCTTTCCATGCTTGTGGCGTGGCCGCCACTTTTGAATTAGACACTCACATTGTCGGCCTAATCCACGGATTCGCATGCAGCAGGGGCTCTCAATGTTTTTATGTCCTGCTCATATCGTCTCATGCC
>USGN01000190.1 GCA_900554255.1 uncultured Collinsella sp.
GCCCTAATCCCATTGGGCTTACCTGCGTCAAGCTCGACCGCGTGGAGCTTACCGACGATGGTCCCATCATCCATGTGTTGGGGGCCGACCTGCGCGACGGCACGCCCATCTACGATATCAAGCCCTACATCCCGTTTGCGGACTGTCACCCGGATGCGACGGGCGGCTGGATTGAGGACGCTCCGTGGCAAGAGCTCGACGTCGAGTTCCCGCAAGCTCTTCAAGACATGGTCCCACCCGCAAAGCTCCCCGGTCTGGCCGAGGTTCTTCGCCAAGATCCGCGCCGCGCGGGCAGCAAGCACGAGCCAAACCGCGTTTATCACTTGGCTTACGCCGGGCTCGACATATCGTTTGCGGTCGATGAAACCCAGCTAACCGTAGTCGCCGTCAACGACGCGTAAGGCTAACCAGCCATCCGTCTGCACCCGTCAAATTAAGCGCCAAACCCCATGCCAAAATCGCCTACGCTGGTGGACAATAACGCCTATCGAAACAGCCTACTTTGCACGGGAGCTCAGCATGAAATACGACTTTAGCTCGCTTATCGACCGCCACGGCATGGACTCCATTGCCGTTGACTCTTGGGGCGAGATCCCCGGTATGGCCCCGAACGCACCCGACGAGGGCTTCGACCGCATTCCCATGTGGGTGGCCGACATGAACTTTGCCACGGTGCCCACGGTCCAGGAGCACATCATTCAGCGTGCCCAGCACCCCATGTTTGGCTATTTCAATCCGCGCCCCGAGTACTTCGACCGCATCATCGAATGGCAGAGGCGCCGCAATGGCGTTGAGGGCTTGGCACCGGAGCATATCGGCTACGAAAACGGCGTGCTGGGCGGTGTCGTGTCGACGTTGCGCGCGTATGTCCAGCCGGGCGATGCGGTGCTGGTCCATAGCCCCACCTACATCGGCTTTACCAAAGGCTCTGTTAGACCAGGATTGACATACATGTGTCCCCACGGTGCCATATCTTTGACCCCGTAGACCGCGATGATGGGGGCAGCATGAACGCCGAAGACCTGGTCCTCAACTTCAAGAAGGGCATGGCGAACCTCAGCAAGACCGAGCGCCGCCGCGCTATCGAGTCCGTCAGGGACGTGATCCGCGCGGCGGCGTTCGACGACGCGGCCGGCTCCGCCTGCGAAATCGAACGCTGCCCGCGCTGCGGGTCCGTCGCGGTCGTGAAGAAGGGCAAATCGAAGAACGGCGAGCAGCGCTACCTCTGCCGGGGCTGCGGCAGGACCTTCGGCATGGGCAGCGAGCGCATCCTGGGGACGAGCAGGCTCCCGAAGGAGACCTGGATGGCCTACGCCGAGTGCTTCGTGCTCATGCTGCCCCTGCGCGAGTGCGCGAGGCGCTGCCGCGTTTGCCTCAAGACCGCCTACACCATGCGCCACAGGCTGATCGAGTGCCTCTCGGCCTACTCCCCCTCGTTCAGGGTCGAGCGGGGCTGCGGCTGCGAGCTCGACGAGACCTACTTCCCCGAGTCGTTCAAGGGCAACCACGCGAAGGGGTCGTTCACGATGCCGCGCCCCTCCCGGCACCGCGGCAAGCAGGTGCACAGGCGCGGGCTGTCGCGCGAGCGGATCTGCGTCATGACCGGCGTGAACGACTCGAACGAGACGTTCCTCGAGGTCACGGGGCGGGGCGCCCTTTCGAGGGAGCGCGCCATGGACGCGCTGAGGGGCCGCATCGCGGCCGGCTCGGTCGTCGCGACCGACAGGGCGGCCGTCTACGTCAATGTCCTCGCGGAACTCGAGGTCGCCGCGCACGCGGCCTACGACCCCAAGGACCGCTCCGGGGGAACCATCAACCGGATCAACACCGTCCACTCGCTCCTCGGCGCCTTCATGGAGCCGTTCAAGGGCGTGTCGACGAAGCACCTCGATGCCTACCTCGCCTGGTTCAGGTGGTGCCGAACCTTCATGGCGACCGATTCCGGCGCCGCCGAGCGCACGGTCGCGCGGCAGCTCGCGCACGGCGTCTGCAGGAGCCGCGTCCGCGACATGTTCAACGTGGAGCCGCCCTACATGGACTACTGGGCCGCGCCCGCCGCATAGAGGCGGTAGAATGGTCGCACCGCGATACACGAGGAGGGGTGAGGCCATGCCGTCGAACATACCGGCCACGACGATCCGTATCGACCCGGAGGTCAAGAAGGAGGCCACGGCCATCCTGGACGAGCTCGGCCTGTCCATGTCCACCGCCGTCAATGCGTTCCTCAGGGCGCTCGTCCGGGAGGGCGGGATGCCGTTCGAGATGAGGGTCAAGACGCCGGCGCCCGATGGGGAGACGGCGAGTTAGCCGGCAGGTCGGCATGTCAATCCTGGTCTAACAGAGCCTTACCAAATCCATCGAAGCCGCGGGCTATCGTATTGTCCACAGCCCGCTTAAGCTCGACGATCAAGGCGTGTGGCGTATGGACTTTGAGGACATGGAGCACAAGCTCGCCCAAAACCACATTCATGCCGCGGTGTTCTGCTCGCCGCATAATCCCTGCGGCCGCGTATGGGAGCGCGACGAGATCGAACGTGCCATGGACATCTATCGCCAGCACGATTGCGTGGTGATCTCGGACGAGATTTGGTCCGATATCATCCTGCCGGGGCACAAGCATATCCCGACGCAGTCGGTGAGCGAGGATGCCCGCATGCGTACGGTTGCCCTCTACGCGCCCAGCAAGACGTTCAACCTGGCGGGCCTGGTCGGCAGCTACCACATTGTCTACAACGAGACGCTGCGTGACCGCATGTGCGCCGTGTCCGACAAGACTCACTACAATGAGATGAATGTCCTCTCCATGCATGCGCTTATTGGTGCCTATCAGCCGCAGGGCTACGAGTGGGTGGACGAGCTCAACCAGGTGCTTGCCGGCAACATCGAGTACTTCTGCACGTATGCAGAAAAACACTGGAAGGGCGTCGCGTTTTCGCGTCCGCAGGGCACGTACATGGTGTTTCTGGACTGCACCGAGTGGTGCCGCGAGCATGGCCGCGATATTCAGTGGTTGCTCGACGAGGGGGCGCGCGTGGGCGTGGGGTATCAGGACGGCCGCCCGTTCCATGGGCCCTGCCACATTCGCGTGAATCTGGCGCTGCCGCTTTCGCGCGTGAGGGAAGCGTGCGACCGCCTGGACCGCTACGTTTTTAATGCACGGTAAGTGAGCACTGCATGCGGGGTCTTCTGCCAAGTCGGCTGGAAGGCCCCGTGTGGTAAGGCATCTGTAACCATTGGGCGCAGACCTGCTGCGGAGGTTTATTTTTCCTGAATCTGCTTGCCGCAAAGATGCTCAATCGAAATCTCGTAGAGTTGGACGCC
>USGN01000191.1 GCA_900554255.1 uncultured Collinsella sp.
ATCACCACCAACCTCGCCACGCTGCAGGCCGGCGGTCACCCCGCCCTCGCCCTGACCGAAAACTTCGGTAACTACATCGGCGAACTCGGCGGCACCGGCGCCACGTTCATTGTCCCGATCATCTTCCTGCTCTTTATGCGCTCCAAGCAGCTCAAGGCCGTCGGCAAAGCCTCTGTCGTGCCCGTGATGTTCGCCGTCAACGAGCCGCTGCTGTTCGCCGCGCCCATCATCCTCAACCCGTACTTCCTGATCCCGTTCCTGTTTGCCCCCGTGGCCAACGTCCTCATTGGTAAGTTCTTCATCGACTTTTTGGGCATGAACGGCTTTATCTATGCCATGCCGTGGGCACTCCCCGGACCGATCGGCACCTTCATCGACACCAACTTCCAGCCGATCTCTCTGGTCCTGGTTGTCGTCCTGCTGGTCGTTGACTTCTTGATCTACTACCCGTTCTGCAAGGCCTACGACAACGTCCTGTGCAAGCAGGAGGCCGAGACCCTGGCCGAAGAAGAGGCCGAGGAGACCAAGGCCGTCAAGACCGCTGCCGCCCCCGCCGTTGAGGCTCCTGTTGTCGAGACCGCTTCTGCCACTGAGGCCTCCGCAGCTCCGTCCGCCCTTAAGGGCAAGGATCTGAGGGTTCTGGTTCTGTGCGCTGGCGCCGGCACCTCTGCACTGCTCGCCAACGCGCTTAAGGAAGGCGCCGACGAGCTGGGCATCGACATTACCGCCAACGCCGGTGCCTACGGCAGCCACTACGCCATCATGGACCAGTACAACGTCATCGTCCTGGCTCCGCAGGTTCGCACCTATTACAACGAGATGAAGGCCGACACCGACCGCCTGGGCATCACGCTGCTGTCGCCCAAGGGCAAACAGTACATCGACCTCACTAAGGATCCCAAGGGTGCCGTCGCCTGGATCGAGGAAAACCTCGAGGCATAAGACGCTGACACCACCTGCCGCTTGCAGACAATAAATGGCCCGTGCATCGATGTGTGATGCGCGGGCCATTTTGTTTAGACCGCACCCGTCCTCCTGTTCATCTCAATCTGTAACATCTAGCCGAGTTTTTCGGTCCTAGCTGTTACAGATCGAGATGAACGCACAGGCCAAGCCGAAAATCTCAATCTGTAACATGTAGACCACTTTTGACCGTCTAGTTGTTACAGATCGAGACAAACGGAATAAGCCGGGCCAAAAATCTCGATCCGTAACATCTAGCCGAGTTTTTGGGTCCTAGCTGTTACAGATTGAGACAAACGGAATAGGCCGAGCACGTCTACGCCCGCAGATCCCTTACGCTGGAACGCTCGACCAACACGCCCGAGACGAGCGTACGGCTTCTGGAGCTCGGGGCCTCCAGACCTGCGACGACCTCGTTAAGCGCACGGACGCCCAGCTCGCGGTGGCGAAACTTCACCGACGTCAGAATCGAGTTGGGAATCGTCTTATAGAGCTCATCGTCGAAGCCGATCACGGACACATCATTGGGCACACTGAGCCCTTTGTCACGTAGAGCCATCATCACGCCGTTTGCCATGCAGTCGTTAGCAGCGAGGACCGCCGTGCAATCGGGCTTATCGGCAAGCACAAGGCCCGCGGCATAGCCACTATCCGCATTCCAATCGCCTTGCAGAGGCTCGGGCGGCTCAATGCCACGCGCCTCGAGTGCCGCACGCCAACCTTTCATACGGCACTGGCTCGACAGCGACTCTTTCTTACCCGAAACGAAATACACGTTCTTGTGACCATGATCCAAGAAGTACTCGCACGCCATGCGCGCGCCGCCCTCTTGGTCGTCACTGACGGTGGAGCAGGTAGGATGCTCCATCGGCGTAATAATCACCGTCTTGAGGTCTTTCGGAGCCTCAAAGGTATCAAAGTCATCGACCATCTGGCGCAGGTTGAAGATCATGCCGTCGACGGGAAGCTGCGACATCCTACGCGCCGCTTCGGCAAGGGTCATCTTCTCCCCCGCTCGCTTTTTGATCATCGTGAGCGCGGCACCGCCCGACAAGTGGAACATCACCACGCCGATGCACCCGTAACGGCCCAACTTGAGTGAACGCGCGGCAAAGTTCGCCCGGAACCCAAGCGCCTCCATGGCAGCATGGACCTTATCGCGTGTCGACTCTCGTACGCTATCGGGCTCGTTGATCACGCGCGACACCGTCTTGAGAGAAACGCCCGCGGCAAGTGCCACATCATTCATCGAGACATTTTTCTTGTCCATCGTTGCCACTACTTCTCCAGTCGGTTTTGCATCGCTTGTTTTTTGTGTTCTAGCATATACTACCTGCCCGACTAACAAATCAACCGTTTACCGGACAATATCGACCGCTCACCCGTATATCCTTGTTGCTCTTCCAAAAATGTCTTACGTTGTCATTAACGAAATGACAACGTTGTCATTTCGCAATGCCTTCCTTAAGCAGGAAGGTTTCCGGGCAGTCCTGACCATCCATCGACGACCAGTTCCATCCACATGCATCGCGCATCAAGTAGCAAAGGAGCTTTATGGACGCCATCGTAAAGATGCTCGAAAAGCATCAACCGTTCTTCGAGAAGATCTCGAGAAACATCTACCTCCAGGCCATCAAAGACGGATTCCTTGGGTGCATGCCCATCGTCCTTACCTCTTCGATCTTTCTGCTCATTGCCACCCTTCCCGGCGTAGTTGGCATCACGCTGCCCCAGCCGCTCATCGACTGGTGCAACAAGCTCTACAACTTCACCATGGGCGTCATGGGCATCATGGTTGCCGGCACCACTGCCAAGAACTTCACGGCATCCATGAACCGTCGCATGCCCGCCGGCAAGGTGCTCAACGACGGCTCCACCATGGTTGCCGCCCAGTGCAGCATGCTGCTGCTCGCTGTTACGCAGTTCACCACCAAGTTCAACGGCTCCGAGCTTTCGGTCTTCGATTGCACCAGCATGGGCACGCGTGGTCTGTTCTCGGCCTATATCGCCGCGTTCATTTCCGTGTGGGTCTACAAATTCTGCGTCTCGCGCGATCTGACCATTAAGCTGCCCAAGGAGGTCCCGGGCGCCATCGCTCAGAACTTCCGCGACATCATCCCCTTTGGCGGCGCTGTCATCATCTGCGGCATCATCGATGTTGTCGTGCGCAACCTCATGGGCGTTCCGTTCTCCGAGCTGCTCATCAAGCTGCTCTCCCCGCTCTTTACCGCTGCAGAAACCTATCCTGGCCTTATCCTTATCCAGGCAGCCACCGCGTTCTTCTGGTTCATCGGCGTCCACGGCCCCTCGATCGTCCAGCCGGGCATCGACCCCATCCGTCTTGCCAACCAGGCCG
>USGN01000192.1 GCA_900554255.1 uncultured Collinsella sp.
TATGTTGTGTTTGCAGCAAAGGCGGGATGCCACCTGTAGAACCACGCCCGCGAACCTCAACCTTCAAGTTGACCTTGAGGCGATTTTTACGTCCCTTTACACACCGTTCACATCGCCCCCAAACTCCCCCACCCACGGTACACACGGCCCACCAACGCGTCGGTGTCTGGCGAAAAATGGGACGGGCCCCAAATTGCCCATGTGCGCAAAAGTGCGTCTCGGCAATCTGGGGCCCGTCCCCTTTAACATTTATAAATATGCAGGTCAGCGAGGTGCTAGCGATGTGTCAACGGATGCGCCGCCAGATAGACCTCGGTCAGTTGCGTGCGGTCGACATGCGTGTAGACCTGCGTGGTCGAAATATCGGCATGGCCCAAAATCTCCTGCAGCACACGCAGGTCGGCACCGCCCGCGAGCATGTGGGTGGCAAAGGAGTGGCGCAGGGTGTGGGGATGGAGCCCAACCAGCCCCACCTGGCGCCCATACCGCTCGCATATCGCATGCACGGCCTGGCGCGACAGGCGACGTCCGTTCTTATTTAAAAAGACCGCCGAGGTCTCCGTCCCGTGAGCATGGGCGGCCAGGAGCGTGCGCCCGTCACCTATATAGCGTGTCAGGGCACGAGCCGCGCTTCCCACCAACGGGGCCAGACGCTCCTTGGAGCCCTTACCGCGCACCAGGACAAACCCGTCATCAATATGGATATCGCCCACATCGAGCCCAACCAGCTCACTCACGCGCAGGCCGCAACCGTAAAGCACTTCCAAGATGGCGTGATCGCGCAGTCCCATCTCGCCCTCGGGAAAGTCTTGATCGAGCAGTGCCGAGACGTCCTCTACCGAAAGGTATTCCGGCAGGCGATCTGCCTTTTTGGGCAGGTGCAACGCCGCCGTGGGGTTTTGGACCACGGCCCCATCGCGCACCAAAAAGGCATGCAGACCCTTCACAGCAGCAAGCGCGCGCTCCACCGAGGCGTCGGAATAGCCTCCGTCGCGGCGATCGGCAACAAAGCCCTCCACGACCTGACGGGTCACCTCTTCAAAAGACGCAACGTCAGCCCGCTCCAGATAGGCGCAGTACGTCGTCAGGTCACGACGATAGGCCGCAATCGTGTTGCGCGCCAAGCCCCGCTCGACCGCGAGGTAATCGAGATACTCCCCCGCCGCCACGGCGAGCGACGAGGGAGTAGCTTCGGTATGTTCCTTATTCGCCGGCACCCTTAGTCCGTAGCGAGATTCTTGGGCGTCACCTGTAGACGGTCGACACCCTCGTGCTGGCCGATCGAGGCGCGCACGAACTCGCGGAACAGCGGCTGCGGGTTGGTCGGGCGGCTCTTGAACTCGGGATGAGCCTGGGTTGCCACATACCACGGATGCACGTCGCGCGGCAGCTCGACCATCTCGACCAGACGCTCGTCGGGCGAAAGACCCGAGATAACCAGACCGGCGTCCTCGAGCTGGTCACGGAAGGCGTTGTTGAACTCAAAACGGTGACGGTGACGCTCGTAGACGAGTTCCTCGCCATAGGCCTCGCGCGCGAGGGAATCGGCAGCAAGCTTGCACGGATAGGCACCCAGACGCATGGTGCCGCCCTTCTCGGTCACGTCCTCCTGCGAGCTCATCAGGTCGATGACACTATACGGGCCATCCGGATCGAACTCGGAAGAGCTGGCGCCGGCAAGGCCGACCACGTTGCGAGCGAACTCGCACACGGCCACCTGCATACCCAGGCAAATGCCCAGATACGGAATCTTGTGCTCACGGGCAAACTCAGCCGCGAGGATCTTGCCCTCCAGGGCGCGCTTGCCAAAGCCGCCGGGGACCAGGATGCCCGAGGCGTCGCCCAGGACCTCGGAGACGTTCTGCTCGTCGAGGCTCTCGCCATCGACCAGCTGCACGTCAACGTGGCGATCGTAGAACACGCCCGCGTGGTGCAGGGCCTCGATAACCGACAGGTAGGCATCGGGCAGCTGCGTATACTTGCCCACGACGGCGATCTTCACCTTGTCGGCGTGCTGGTTGGCATGGTTCTGCTTGCGCAGGAACTCGTTCCACTCGCTCATGTCGCGTTCACGCGGATCCAGACCCAGGCGCTCGCAAATGCGCAGGTCAAAGTCCTGCTCGGCGAGCAGCTGCGGAACATCGTAGATGCTCGCGCAGTCCTCGTTGGTAAAGACGCAGTCGGTGTCGACGTCGCAGAAGCTTGCGATCTTGCCGCGGATGGCATCGTCGATATGGTGGTCGGAGCGCAGAACGATAATGTCGGGCTGGATACCAAAGCTGCGGAGCTCCTTGACGGAGTGCTGCGTCGGCTTGGTCTTGACCTCGTGGGCGGCGGCGATATAGGGAACGAGCGACACGTGGATGTAGCAGACGTTCTCGGGGCCGGCCTCCTTGCGATACTGGCGGATGGCCTCGACAAACGGCTGCGACTCGATGTCACCGATGGTGCCGCCCAACTCAGTGATGACCACGTCGGAGCCGGTCTGTTCCTCAATACGACGGAACTTATCCTTAATGGCGTTCGTGACGTGCGGGATCACCTGCACGGTGCCGCCCAAAAAGTCACCGCGACGTTCGCGGGCGATCAGGCTCTTATAGATGGCACCAGTCGTAAAGTTGGAATCGCGGGTCAGGTTCTCGTCAATAAAGCGCTCGTAGTGGCCCAGGTCCAGATCGGACTCGTAGCCGTCCTCGGTCACAAAGACCTCGCCATGCTGGAACGGGCTCATGGTGCCGGGGTCGACGTTCAGATACGGGTCGGCCTTTTGCATCGTTACCTTGTAGCCGCGCGACTTGAGCAGACGGCCCAGCGAGGCCGCGGTAATACCCTTGCCCAGAGACGAAACCACGCCGCCGGTCACGAACACATGCTTGGTCATATTGAGTTACCTGCGCTTCCCGTAGAAGTTGTCCATACACATCTTACGGGTCTTCATTGTAATACTCGTGCCGCGGACCGTTCGCAATTTTTCTTGCGTGCGATTGCATTTCTCAATCTTGAAACAAAACGCCGCCCGGTTTCCCAGGCGGCGTCGCTATGGCAAGGGTTACATGCTGCTATCGATCAGCAACCTCGTCCTCAAGCATTTCTTGAACGAGCATGCCGGTACGGACGCCCTCAAGATACCACTCGCCACGTTCGGTGAGGCAAATGCCATTTGCAAGCTGACCGCCGTCGTCGCTATAACGCGAGACGACATCAATCATGCCTTCGGAATCCAAGCGATCGATTGCGGCGCGGGCACGATACGGCGAAACCCCCACGCGCTCGGCAAGCGTTTTGCGCGAGAAACTATACGGCCCGCCATT
>USGN01000193.1 GCA_900554255.1 uncultured Collinsella sp.
CCTCCATGGCGAAAACCTGCGAAGAGGCGGGCGTCGCCATCGTGACGGGCGACACCAAGGTGGTCGAGCGTGGCGGTGCCGACGGCGTCTACATCAATACCGCCGGCGTGGGCGAAGTGCCCGCAGGTGTGACGCTCAGCGGTGCCAACTGCCGGCCCGGCGACGTCATCCTGGTGTCGGGCACACTCGGCGACCACGGCATCGCCATCATGAGCCAACGCGAGGGCCTGGCGTTTTCGAGCACCATCGAAAGCGATGCCGCGCCGCTCAACCACCTGATTGCCGATGTGCTTGCCGCAGCACCCGACACACGCTGCTTCCGCGACCCCACGCGCGGCGGCCTGGCATCCACGCTCAACGAGTTTGCCCAGGCCAGCGGCGTTGCCATGGAGATCGACGAGGATGCCGTCCCCGTGCGCCCCGACGTGCAGGCGGCATGTGAGATGCTCGGCTACGACGTTCTGCAGGTGGCAAACGAGGGCAAGATGGTCGCCGTGGTGCCGGCCGAGCAGGCCGATGCCGCGCTGGCGGCCATGCGCGCCGCCCGCTACGGCGAGAACGCCGCCATCATCGGTCGCGTGCTGCCGCTTGCCGAGGGTGCTCGACCCGCCGTGCGCGTACGCACCGGCTGGGGATCAACCCGCATCCTCGACATGCTCGTGGGAGAACAGCTGCCCAGGATTTGCTAGGGCGGAACCGCACGGTCGGCGCGATGCGGCTTGATATCCCTGGAGATGTTCAGATTCCAAGCACGCCCAACACGGAAGCCCAGTATTATGAGGTGCGTTTTGAAACCCAGTGACGGGAGCTTTCATGGCAGCAGCTTTTTCTCATGTGATCTTTGACTTGGACGGCACCATCCTCAACACGCTCGAGGACCTGGCGGCCGCCGGCAACCATACCTGCGAGGCACACGGCTGGCCCACGTTTGCCGTTGACGAGTACCGCTACAAGGTGGGAAACGGCATGCTCAAGCTGGTTGAGCGCTTTATGCCTGCCGAGTATGCGGGCGACGGTCGCGCCTTTGAGCAGACGCTTGCCGAGTTTAGGGCTTACTACGGCGAGCACAAGGAGGACCACACCGCCCCCTATGCCGGCACGATCGAGATGCTCGACCGTCTGCGCGCAGCGGGCGTTCAGCTTGCCGTGCTCACCAACAAGGATCATATTTCGGCAGCCCCGCTTATCGAGAAATACTTTGGCCCCGAGCGCTTTGCGCTGGTACAGGGCCGTGTGGACGCATTTCCGCCCAAACCCGAAGCACCCGTCACGCTGCATGTGATGGAGGAGCTGGGCGCCGATCCGGCAACCACACTCTATGTGGGCGATTCGAATGTCGATGTTCTGACCGGCCACAACGCCGGCCTTAAGAGCGTGGGCGTCAGCTGGGGCTTCCGCGGCCGCGCAGAGCTGGAGGCCGCCGGCGCCGACTACGTGGTGGACACCCAGGACGAACTCGCCAAGCTGATCTTGGGCGAGTAACCGCTCGCCGCCCCCCACGGGTAGCTAATGTGGGACGGGACTCTTTTAGCTGCCCCCGCACCAAAGGAGTGTCCCCAACTGCCGGCAGAAAAGGAACGTCCCCAATGACTACAAGTGCCGCACCATGGCAACGACGCAGGTAGAGGACGGACAGCGAGCGGACACCAGAACGAACAAATTGGCATGAAAAGAGGACGGCATAGACCTTCTGGTCATGCCGTCCTCTTTGAGTGACAAGTTGTCGCTCTGGTGACCGCGCAGCGTCGGCTGGTCCGCCGTTCGTTAGAACGGCGGAACCTGAGACGTAACCCCCTAAGGCCGCTGGCCCATGCCACCCTCAAGGGTGACGGTCTCGCCGTTCATGTACTTAAAGTCGGGACCGCAGAGCTGAACGACCACGCGGCCGATTTCCTTCTCGACGTCGCCGTAGTGACCCGCCGGCGGCATGTGGACATTGGCCTTGAACGCCTCGGGATAGGCATCCTGGAAGTTCTCGAGCGCAGCGGTCCAAGCAAGCGGGCAAACGATATTGACGTTGATGCCATCCTTGCCCCACTCGTTGGCGGCAACGCGGGTCAGACCACGGATGCCCTCCTTGGCGGCAGCATAGCTGCACTGGCCATAGTTGCCAAACAGACCGGCGCCCGAAGCAAAGTTGACCACGGAACCCTTGGTCTCCTTCAGGTGCGGATAGGCCTTCTGCATATACAGATAGGTGGCATACAGGCCAGAGTAGATGGCCAGGTTAAACTGGTCCATGGTGTGATCGGCGATGGTCACGCCCGAGGCGCTGGCCTGAGCATTGTTGACGACGGCGTCGATGCGGCCGAACTCCTCAATGGCCTTGTCGATAACGTTCTGGACGACAGCCTCGTTGTCCTGACCAGCCGAAACATCGGCCTGAACAGGCAGAACCTTGACACCGTACTCGGCCTCGAGGGACTCCTTGGCGGCCTCGAGCTTGGCGACGTTGCGGCCGGTGATAACGAGGTTCGCGCCCTCCTTGGCAAAAGCGATATCGATGCCGTAACCGATGGAGCCAGCGGAGCCGTCCTTAAGCGTGGCCTTGCCGCCGCCGGTGACGATCACGGTCTTACCAGTGAAAAGTCCCATATAAAGTCCTTTCAAATCGCGACGGGCGCACCCGCCGACTGCGCGCATCCAAAATAAACGCGCCAAAAGCTGAAATGCAACTTTAACGGGTTCAAGTGAAAAATAAAGCCCATGGCAGGCGAACGGCGCAACGTCTTTCGGCGAAGGGAATGTCAAGTAAAAATTGGATAGAGTGGCCGAGTTTTTGCTATCGTCGCGAGCCATCGAACACGTTTTGAAACTTTGCTGCGGCGCGCGGGAAGTCGGCGCGAGACTTTATCATAGGGTGACAAACAACGATGAGGAGCACATACCTATGACAGACGAGCTGGACCCCCAGACTCAACAGCATATTGATGATTCCGCAGACGTCACCGCAGATGCTGATGCTGTGACCTGCGATGATATTGACCTCGACGACCCCATCTTGGACGAAAGCGCTACGGCGGAAACCCCTGGCGCCGAAGATGCCGACGTGCAAAACGACGACTTGGCCGCTCAGGACGACGTCCCCGAAAAGGACGCCGTCCCGCAAGCAGCAGGCCCTATCGAGGTGTCTTCGGAAGAAGAGCTCGACGCCGTCATGGACTCCATGATGGATGCTGTCAAAGCGATGAAAAACGCCGTCGCCGATGCCGATATTGATGCCGAAGAAGAGGAGGCCGCCGAGGCGGCCTCGACCTTTGTGCCCGGCGAGACTCCGGTTGCCGACCAGGGCAGCACCATGCCCTCGTT
>USGN01000194.1 GCA_900554255.1 uncultured Collinsella sp.
CGAGCTTGGTGTCGCGTGTCTCGTTGGGGGTTGCGGCTGTGGTTTCGGTCATAGACATCCTCCGATGGGGAAGCGAATCGTGTTTTAGCTATAGTCATTATAGGTATTATCGCGATTCCATTTGAGCCCTAGGGGCTTGTTGAAATGAGGCAGTGATTCGCATAAGATGAAGCAGATGGCACCCGTTGCCGCGGGTTGGCCAACTCCCAAACACGTTTGTAGCGTGAGAAGTGGCCGTCTTCGCATTACGCGGGGGCGGCTATTTCATTCGACCTCCAATGTGGATGCCGAGCTCCACAGCCGCGATTACAAGCAACAACAACGTCAGGACATCGTCAATACTCATAGTCCATCTCCTTCTCGGGTAGAGGGAGCTGGCCCATCTGCTTCAACTTCCATTGTAGCTAAATACGAACGAATGTTCTATAGATGTTCCTGTATTAGATAGTTTGACAAACATCTAAATATCGAGTATAGTGTGCGCGTCATGAGAGATGATGAAAGGGGGTCTTATGCCGGGAGAGGGTTTTAAGGCGCTTGCCGATCCAACGCGACGGCGCATTTTGGAGTTGCTGCGCGAGGGCAATTGCACGGCGGGGGAGCTTGCCGAGCATTTCGATATCAGTAAGCCGTCGCTGAGCCATCACTTGGCGACGCTCAAAAACGCCGGGTTGGTAACCGACGAACGTCATGGTCAAAACATCGTATACAGCTTAAACACTACCGTCATGCAGGACTTGATCGGTTGGTTTATGGGCTTTACAAACACGGAAGGTGATAAGGATGAATAACGAAAACAAGGGCATTCACCCCACGGGGGTATCGTCGCGCGTGTGGATTGCGCTGGTCGCTCTGTGCGTCGCCAATGTCGTAGCGCATCTCATGGTGATGCCGAGCTTGCCTGGGCAGATTCCCACGCACTGGGGCGCGAACGGCGCCGTCGACGGTTGGGGTCCCAGCTGGATGGCCTCCGCGCTCGGCGTGCTGCCTCTGGTGCTTCTCGCAATGTTCTGCGTGGTGCCGCGCATCGATCCCAAAGGTGAGGCATATCGAACCTCGGGCAAGTTCTATCAGGGCTTCGTAATCGCCTTCACCTTGTTTATGTGCGCCATAAGCTGGTTGGGTGAGCTTACGGTCTGGGGCGTGGTGCCGGCGGTCGGTTCGGTCAACGTGCTGATTTCCGGTGCTATCGGTTTGCTGTTCATCGGCGTAGGCAACTACTTGCCGCGTGTGAAGCAGAACTATACGCTCGGTATCAAGACGCCTTGGGCGCTTGCCGATCCCGAGAACTGGCGCCGTACGCAGCGCTTTGGCGGTGCCTGCTTTATGGTGCTGGGCTTTGGCCTGATTGTGATGGGCGTGGCAGGCAGCGTGCTTTCGAGTGAAGTCGTCGCCGCGGTGATTGCGGTTCTGGCGTTTGGTTCGGTTGGAGCCGTCTACGTCTACTCGTATCTGCTGTGGCGCAAATCGCAGCGAGCCGCTCGCTAAGGTTGCGGAAAACTAGCGTACGCAGTTCATGGTATGTTCTGGGGGATTTTTCCCAGGTAGTATTAGGGGGTATGGGCAACCATGCCCCTTTTTCGTTACGTTTCAGAGCTGATTTCCTCATTTCGTTTCTACTAAAGCGAAACAAGAATAGAGAAACAGCAGGTAGAAAGGATAAAACAGGCAAATGGCAGAGTTTATCTACCAGATGTATCAGGCTCGTAAGGCCCATGGCGACAAGGTGATCCTTGACGACGTGACCCTGAGCTTCTACCCCGGTGCCAAGATCGGCGTCGTGGGCCCCAACGGTATGGGCAAGTCGACCCTGCTCAAGATCATGGCCGGCATCGAGGAGGTCTCCAACGGCGATGCCAGGCTTACCCCCGGCTACACCGTGGGCATCCTGCAGCAGGAGCCGCCGCTTGACGACGACAAGACCGTCATCGAGAACGTGCGCATGGCATTTGGCGACATGATCGCCAAGGTCGATCGCTTCAACAAGATCGGCGAGGAGATGTGCGACCCGGACTGCGACATGGATGCCCTCATGGCCGAGATGGGCAAGCTCCAGGACGAGATCGACGCCGCCGACGGCTGGGATATCGATTCCAAGCTCGGCCAGGCCATGGACGCCCTGCAGCTGCCCGATTCCGACATGCCGGTCAACGTACTTTCCGGCGGCGAGCGCCGTCGCGTGGCCCTGTGCAAGCTGCTGCTCGAAGCTCCCGACCTGCTGCTGCTCGACGAGCCCACGAACCACCTGGACGCCGAGTCGATCCTGTGGCTCGAGCACTTCCTGCACAACTACCAGGGAGCGGTGCTTGCCGTCACGCACGATCGCTACTTCCTGGATAACGTTGCCGAGTGGATCTGCGAGGTCGACCGCGGTCACCTTTATCCCTACAAGGGCAACTACTCCACGTATCTGGAGACCAAGGCCGCCCGTATCGAGGCGCAGGGCAACCGCGACGCCAAGCTCGCCAAGCGCATGGAGGCCGAGCTCGAGTGGGTACGCAGCTCGCCCAAGGCTCGCCAGGCAAAGAACAAGGCCCGTCTGGCTCGCTACGAGGAGATGGAGGCCGAGGCCCGCGCAAGCCAGAAGCTCGACTGGACCGACATCCGCATCCCTGTGGGCCCGCGTTTGGGCAACAAGGTGCTCGAGGCCCATCATCTGCACAAGGAGTTCGATGGCCGTGTGCTCATCGACGACCTTTCGTTCACCCTGCCGCGTAACGGCATCGTGGGCGTCATCGGCCCCAACGGTGTGGGCAAGACTACGCTCTTCAAGACCATCGTGGGCCTGGAGCCGCTGACTTCGGGCGAGCTCGAGGTGGGCGAGACCGTCAAGATCTCCTATGTCGATCAGAACCGTTCCGGCATCGACCCCGATAAGAACCTGTGGGAGGTCGTCTCGGATGGCCTGGACCACATGATGGTCGGTGAGACCGAGGTTCCGAGCCGTGCTTATGTGGCGAGCTTTGGCTTTAAAGGCCAGGACCAGCAGAAGCGCGCTGGCGTGCTCTCCGGCGGCGAGCGCAACCGTCTGAACTTGGCGCTTACGCTCAAGCAGGGCGGCAACCTGCTGCTTCTCGACGAGCCCACGAATGACCTCGACGTCGAGACGCTGTCCTCGCTCGAAGCGGCGCTGCTCGAGTTCCCGGGCTGCTCGGTGGTCATTAGCCACGACCGTATGTTCCTGGACCGCGTCGCCACGCACATTCTAGCGTGGGAGGGCACCGACGAGAATCCGGGCAACTGGTATTGGTTTGAGGGCAACTTCGAGGCCTATCAGGCCAACC
>USGN01000195.1 GCA_900554255.1 uncultured Collinsella sp.
TCGCGGCCGTTCCAATCTGCCGTGTGGTATGAGCGGTCGCGTGTGACGCCGCGGGACTCATGAACGATGGCGTCCGAGGTCTGGGCCAGGCGGTTAACGAGCGTGGATTTGCCCACGTTGGGGCGTCCGACGACGGCGACGATAGGTTTCATCTGCTCTCCTTTAATGGGTAAGGTCAGTGGAAGTGTTAGAGTCTGCGGGCACAATGCCAAGGATGCGCTCCAGGGTATCGAGCAGCTCATGCGGCATGGTCGACACCACATGAACCTCAGCGCCGCGACTGGTAAGGCTTGCGAGTAAATCGTCACGATGATACTCGTCAAGCGTCATGCCGTCAGCGTTGAACATGAGCTTAGGCACAAAGAGCATAACACCCGACAGATCTTGGGGCAGCTGCTCTAGAATGTCACACGCGACGATGAGGCCGGTCACGTCCACGTTGCCGCCAAAGTAACGGTTTTTGATGGCCGTGACGGTGCCGGCAAGGCCCTGTGGAGACTCCACAAAGCGCGCCACGGTGTCGCGCGCGCTGGCGCCGGAGAGGCACAGGAGGCGCTGGTTGCGCTCGGCGATTGCCTCGCGGACGCGGGCCAGACGCTCGGCGTCGGCGGCAAGCACGTCGTCGGTCTCGTCCAGATATGAGCGGATCATGCCAATGCCGTCGTAGTACTGCGGGTACCCGTCGTAAAAGTCTGCCTCGGGAGGATCGATGCCGGCGTCCAGATAGAACTCGTCGCTCATCTGGAAGGTGTGGCGGCCAAAGCGCTCATAGGCTCGATCCTGGAAGGGACGGATCATGGCAATGGTCTCGCGTGCCAGCTCGGGCTTGTCGCTGTATGACCAGGTAAAGCGATTCTGGTGCTTGGTAAAGCCCAGCGGCACGATGCCCAGGCTCGTGATCTGCTCGTGCTCCTCGCAAAAGCGCAGGGTCTTTTCCAGCTCCTCGCCGTCGTTCATAACGGGGCACAACACGATTTGCGCGTGAATCTCGATGCCGGCGGCCATGATGGCCTCGAGTACGTCCATGCCGCGCTGGGCGTTGCGGCCCATCATGCGGCGGCGGACGTCGGGGCTCACGGCGTGGACCGACACATTCATGGGGCTCATGTTGCGTTGGATGACGTTTTGCACGTCCTCGTCGGTGAGGTTCGTGAGCGTGACGAAGTTGCCCTGCAAAAAGCTTAGGCGATAGTCGTCGTCGCGAATATAGAGCGTGGAGCGGCCGCCCTTGGGGAGCATCGTCATAAAGCAAAATACGCAGGCGTTCACACAGGTGCGCATACCATCGAAGATGGGGCCATCGAACTCCAGACCCCAGTCCTCGCCGGGAAAGCGATCAAGCTCAACGGGGGTGACGGTGCCGTCGCGCGGATCGAAAACCTCCAGCTCGACGGTGTCGTCGTCGGCCTCCCAGAGCCACACGATCATATCGGTCAGCTGTTCGCCGTTGACCGTGAGCACGCGCATGCCCGGCTCGATACCCACATCCCACGCGGGCGATTCGGGACGCACGTTCTTTACGAGCGCGCCCTCACCCGGCTCGGGGTCGCGGCTGCGCCCGTAATCGGCCACCTCGGCGGCGTATGCGGGTACGGTCTGGTCCATGATTAGCGGCAAAGCTCCTTGATGCGCTCGACGGCGCGCTCGATGTGTTCTTGCGGGGTGGAGGCTCCGGCTGTGATGCCGATGTGGTGAGCGTCGGTAAACCACGCGGCCTGTAGCTCGGAAGCTTCCTCGATATGATGTGTGCGCTCGCAAACATCGGCGCAAATCTGCGCAAGGCGGCGGGTGTTGCCCGAGTTCTTGCCGCCCACCACGACCATGCAGTCGCAGCGGTTGGCAAGTGTGGCTGCTGCCTGTTGACGCTCACTCGTGGCGGCGCAGATGGTGTTGATCACACGCAGCTCCTGCACGCGCGGGGTGATGGCAGCTACGACCTCGGCGAGGTTCTGTGCGGTCTGGGTGGTCTGTACAACGAGGCCCACCTTGCCCTTGAGCGACAGGGCATCGGCGTCGGCGGCACAGCTCACGACCTGCGCATCATTGCCGGCGTGGCCCAGAATGCCCTCGACCTCGGGGTGGCCTGGCTCGCCCACGACGATCACGCGGTAGCCCTCGCGCACCAGGCGCTCGGCTGCCACATGGACCTTCTTCACGTAGGGGCAGGTGGCGTCGACCACGGTAAGGTCGCGCTTGCGGGCAGCATCGATTACCTGCGGCACCACGCCGTGGGCGCGGATGATCACGGTGCCGGTTGCGGCGTCGTCCAAGGTGTCGGCCAGACCGACGCCTGCCTCAGCAAGCTCGCGCACCACGATGGGGTTATGGATGAGCGGCCCCAAGGTGTGAACTTGAGTGCACTCCTCTGCCTGCGGCGCAGCGGCCAGCGCCATATCGAGCGCACGCTGTACGCCGTAGCAAGTGCCGGCGTGGGCGGCGATCTCGATGGTAGGCGCGGTTGCCTGGCCGGACACAGTCGCGGTGGTGTTCGTCACGTTCTCGCTCATGGCTAGAACCTGCCCGGATGCTCGTTGCATAGCTCGTCGCGCATGGTGTAGACACGGTCCATGGCCTCGGATTCAAACCAGGCCAGACGCTCCGTGCGCTTAAGCCCGGCCGGTGCGTCTGAAAGCGAGATGGCCTTGCCGGCGCGGATCCAGCACTTCTTGGGGCGCATGATCTTTTTGCCCGCAGGCGTGATGTCGGACCAGCCACAGATGGCGAGGGGGTTGACGGGTGCCTTGCCCATCTGGGCGATGAGCGCAAAGCCGCCGTGGACCTCGGGCTTGATCTCGCGCGAGCGGATGCGCGTGCCCTCGGGGAAGATCAGGACGTCCTCGCCGCGCTGCAGCGCATGCTGGGCGGCGCGCAGGCACTTCATGTCGGCGGTGCCGCGCTCGACGGGAATGCCACCCACGCGGCTAAAGGCCCAGCGCACAATTTTGCTCTTGGCAAACTCGGATTTAAAGATGGGGCGAATGCGGCGGCCGCCAAAGAACAGCGCCGTCTCCACGGCCAAGAGCTCAGCCATCGAGGTGTGGTTGCAGATGACCACGCTGCCGCGGCCTTCCTGGCGCTCAAACAGCAGATCGGCGTCCTCGACCTTCCAGCTCCACATGAGCTTGGAGAAAGCCCAAAGGATTGCCATGACCACGAAGACGGTGCCGCGGATGAGCGCGGGGAACTCGGCATAGGGGGCGTTGTAGTAATCCTCGGGCGTCTGCTT
>USGN01000196.1 GCA_900554255.1 uncultured Collinsella sp.
CGTCAAAGTCGCGCGCGTCGACCGGGTCAATCGTAATGACAAAGCGGTCGCGCAGGTCTCGGCGGAGCGGGTCCTTGAGCGCCGAGGCTACATCGAGCGAAAGTGCCTCGGCCTCGGCTAGCGCGGCCTCGGGATAAGTATCGGTATAGCCATAGCGCGCCATCACATACTGAACGCCCAAATCGGGCGCATCATCGCCGCCAATACGGCGCTCAATCGTCACGGTGCCCGATTCCAGGCGCGTCGGATACGTCAGAATGCGTGCGACGACCGCATCACCCGGATGAACGCCCAAGCGCTCCGCCGAGGTGTCCTCCGGCAGAATAAAGAAATCGGCCTTAAGGCGAGAATCAAGCGGCTCGATCACCCCGAGCGGGCCGGCGGTCTGGTACGTGCCCACCACGCTTATGGCTGCACGCTCAACCACGCTTTCGATCACGGCGCACCGCTCACCGTGCGGGCTGTTCTTAATGCTCACGGCAACGGTATCGCCGTCCATAATCTCGCGCTTGCCGCGGCCCATGACCTTGTAGTCACCGTTTTCGGTTACAACGTAGGCGCTATGCTCATGGAGCTGCACGCGCCCGGTCAGGCTCGGACGGCGTTCGCTGCGCACCGGCCCGCGCTGATTGCGAGCTCCACGCTTATGCTTGTTATTGCGCCCCATGGCGCCTCCTTACTATCGATGGCCGTTTACACCCCAAGAGTCTACCCAAATGATCCCTAGGGGACGGCTGGATTGCGGATCACATGGATAGACCAGCGCCACGATGGTCCGCAATCCCGCCGTCCCCTAGGGATCAAAAAACGGGCCGCCCCATAAGAGACGACCCGTTGGAAGGGATGAATTCCAAGCATGCCTACACGCGCAGGTAGCGGCGCATGGCGATGGCAGAACCAAAGAGACCGATAATCACGCCGACCAGAATCAGCGCAGCATAGGTCACCAGGTAGTACTGCATCGGCAGGGCAAACGACATCCAGCCGATGCTCTCCTGCAGACGCGGAACCATCAGGTTACGCAACAGCTCCAGCACGCCGATAGAAAGCAGCGAGCCCAAAATGGCCTGCAGCACGCCCTCGGTGATAAACGGGCCACGAATGAAGCCGTTGCTGGCGCCGACCAGACGCATAATCGCAATCTCACGACGACGCGCCGTGATGGACAGGCGAATCGTGTTGTTGATGAAGATGAATGCGATAAAGGTCAGAAGACCAACGAGCACCACGGCGGCGATGCGGATGTAGTTGGTCACCTGGAACAGGCGGCTCACTTCCTCCTGGCCGTACAGAACGCTCGCGTTGACGTCGCCGTCATCCGCGATCTTCTGGAAATCGGCATCCTTCTTGAGCTTCTTTGCCGTGCTCTCGACCTTGGACGGATCGTCCATCTCAATAGCGAAGGAAGCCGGCAGCGGGTTCTGGCCATCGAGCGCGCTCATGGTGGCGTCGGCGTTGCCCGACATCTTGCTCGTATACTCGGCCAGCGCGTCGTCCTTGTCCTTGTACGTCACGGACTTGACGTTGCTCCACGTCTTGAGCTCGGCCTCAAAGGCCTGAACATCTGCCTGGTCGGCGTCATCGCTAATAAAGGCGTTGATGACGACCTGATCCTCGACGGTGCCGATCACGGAGTTCAGCATCGCAGAGCCCATGATGAACAGGCCGATGATAAACAGCGAAAGGAAGATCGTGATGACGGCGCCGAGCGAGGTGGTCCAGTTACGGAAGAAGTGGCTGATTGCCTCTTTGAGCGAGTAGCCCACGTTAGTTGGTGCCATAGTTGCCGTAACCTCCCCTCTCCTGGTCGCGGATGACGTGGCCGCCCTCGAGGGCGATCACGCGACGGTGCATGCTATCGACCATCTCGCGGTCGTGCGTGGCGACGATCACGGTGGTGCCGGTGCGGTTAATACGCTCAAGCAGCTTCATGATGCCCAGCGAGATCGCCGGGTCGAGGTTGCCCGTGGGCTCGTCGCAAATCAGCAGCGGCGGGCGGTTGACCATAGCGCGGGCAACGGCCACGCGCTGCTGCTCGCCACCGGAAAGCTGATCGGGCAGCGAGTCCATCTGGTCGGCCAGACCGACCAGACGCAGCACCTCGGGCACCTGGCTGCGAATGACGCCCTTGGGCTTGCCGATGCACTGCAGGGCAAACGCCACGTTTTCGTAGGCGGTCTTTTGCGGCAGAAGCTTAAAGTCCTGGAACACGGCGCCAATCTGGCGGCGCAGGAACGGAACCTTACGGTTCTTGATCTTCATGAGGTCCTGACCGGCAACCAGGATGCGGCCGCTCGTCGGCTTGACGTCGCGGTTGAGCGTCGACAGCAGCGTGGTCTTACCCGAGCCGGAGTGACCGACCAAAAAGACGAACTCGCCCGGATAGATCTCGATGTTGATGTCGTCGAGTGCAGGCTTGTTAGGCTGTGCCGGATAGATCTTGGTGACATGCTCCATAAGGATGACGGGCTCGACACCGGCCTGCTTGGCCATCTTCTTGCGGCTGGCCTGCGGATCGATGGGCGCAAACACCGACGTAAAATCGGGGTTGTTGAGCGCGTTATCGAGGCTTGCGACCTCGGCTGCCTGATCGCTCTCGACCACCGGGGCAGCAGGCTGCGTGGGGTCGGGAATAGCGGCAAAGAGACCGGACTGCGCAGGCTGAGGAGCCGGCGTCGCAGGGGCCAAGGGGTCGGGAATGCCGGCCATGGTAGGCTGCGGCGTGGCGGCACCAGCCTGAGGCTGCTCCACGCGAGCGGTCACGGCCTGAACGGGCTCAAAACCCGCCGTGCCGGAAAGCGCGACATCGCTGGTTGGATTGTAGGCAAAGGGATCGGATGCCGGCTGTGCCTGATCTGCCGGCTGAGCGGGGGCCTGAGCAACAGGCTGGCCCTCTGAATCCGGAGTGGCGAAACGACTGCCCTGGACGCCTGCCTGCGTCTTGGGGGCATCATCGCCCGCACCGGAGGTACGGAAGTGGTTACCCACTGGTGCTCCTTATCGTCGTGCGTTTAAACTACATGAGCGCTTTGTATTTTAGCAGCATTGCCTTTGCTGCACATAAGAAGCATGGCGGGCTTTGGGATCTGTCCGGCCGGGCACAGGGTTACCTCCCAAATCGTCCTCGCGCATGGCCGGCATTTGTCCTGCTCCTGCGGAGCTGCGGACAAACGCCGGCCTGCGCTGCGGAAAGATTTGGGAGGTAACCCTGTGCCCGG
>USGN01000197.1 GCA_900554255.1 uncultured Collinsella sp.
GCAGCTCTGCCATGGCTATCCCCTCTTTCTGGCGGCGTCGGCGGCGCGGCGCGCCAGCGCATCGGCGCGCGGCAGCCACGTATCGAGCAGCTCGTCACATGCAGCCTCGAGCTCCTCGGCGTGGGCACGATCCTTCATAGACGTGGTGTTCGCAAAGAGCGTCAAGCTCGCGCCCTGCATGGCAGCGCGGCAGAACACGGCACCGCACGCCACGTCGGACAGCAACTGCCGGGAGCCCTTGTCCGCCATGTCCTCGAGCAGCGCCAGCGCACGCCCGCAGGCACCCATGATCCGATATGGCGGTATGGCGGCCACGTGCAACGCATCCTGAATCGCAGCCGGTCGAGCCGGATCCTCGCGCGGAATACCGTACGCCGCCGACACTTGGCCGTACGCACGAACGTCCTCGGCAACCAGACCCACAAGCTCCTGAGCCAGCTCGTCTGCCTGGGCAAACGCGCGCGTCAGATCGTCTGCGCGATCGGCAAGCGCAGGGTTTGTCGCACCGTAGCGGGCAACCATTCCGCACAGCGAGGCGCCCAGCGCGCCCACAAAGGCGCTCGCGCTGCCACCGCCGGGAACCGGCTCGCGCGCGGCAAGCGCCTCGGCAAACCCGCGGCAGGTCTTGTCCATCATCTCTTGGCTCATACGCATGCACCTTCAAGTCATATACATCGGTCGGGTGGAAACCGCCGACCGACCGCATCGATCACATAATGGTGCTAAGTCTAGCCCATAAGTACATAAGCGTCAGCGCACCTGGCCATCGCGGATTTCTATGACGAACGATAGGCGTCGGCACCGCAAACATGGGACACATGGCCCACCTTTCGAGACTTCCGGACGTCAAAAACTGAGGCATATCTATAAACAAGGAACCTGTTGGGGCAACGCCCACGCACGCGCGCCCCATTAAATCAACGGGCACCTCACCCCGGGGAGGGCCGACAACATCGGCCTCCCCTCTTTTTGTTCAGCAAAACATTGCCACTTAACGGCGCAAATCCAACCCCCAGAATGGGACACATGGCCCACCCTAGCGAGCCGTCCACGCGTACAGTAAAGACAGGTAATCCATGGGCGGTTACAGATCGAGGAGGACACGACCATGAAAAAGAAGGCCTTTGCGATTCTCACCCTCTGCATCAGTCTCTTTGCCGCGGTTGCCCTGGTGGGCTGTGGCGGAAGCGGTGGAGCTACCGGCAGCGGTGGCGGTGCGGAAAAGCCAGCCGCGGATATGAGGACCGACTTCATCTGGTTTAAGGTCGAGGTCCCCGAGGGCGTCGAGATCACCGACGTCGCAGGCGACACTGCCGACAGGGCCCAGTTTAAGTTCACCGAGAGCGAGCACGCCAGCGATCGCTTCATCCCTGTCTTCGACTCTGACAAGAACGCCGACGAGCTGTTCGACTACGAGGCAAAGTGGAATGCCAGCTTTGAGTGGACCGAGAATGACCCCGTCAAGTACAACGGCAAGACTTGGCGCAACGCTTCCTATACACACTCGGGCGGCGTAACGACCGAATACTTCACCGACGTTGACGGCGGCAGTGTGTATGTGCGTATCGACAACGTCGAGGAGCACAAGGACGCCGTCGAGACCATGATGAAGTCTCTGGAATTTGCCGACGACATCGCCGAGGCCAAGACCGAGGCCATGGACGTCAAGCTCGACGATATCGAGATCAAGCGCTAAGCGACTGGCGAGCGCAACGGGAAACACGGTCGCAGTGCAAACAAACGACGGTACCCCAGCGCTTCGTACCCAGGGAGGGCCGGTAAACCGACCCTCCCTTTCTTATGTCTGTAGCCGACGAACGCGAGGATGCCGGACGCCGGAACCGCCCCAAATGTGGCAACAGTACGAAAACGACAAACACCCCAACACGTCCGCCCACCGATTTATTGCGCCGCGCAGACAATTAAACCAGCATCTTTAAACATCTGGGCAGTATAGTGACCAAAACTATCGCATAACCGCACTCTGCGAATGGAGAAGTTATGACCGAACACCATGCCATCAGCCGCCGAGCGTTTACGCTGGGCCTAGGGCTTGCGGCGTTGTCACCACTTGCAAGCCTGCCCGAAACCGCAGCGCCGGGCATTCCCCTGCGAGCGGCATTTGCAGACAACACACCCGCACCGTCGGACAGCCTCCACAATTTCGTCATTCGCCTTCGCCCCGCGGGCTATTTTCGCACCGCGAGCGTCAACCAAGACGGCAACGTTCGCGGCAACGTCTGTCACCTGTTTAACGACGGCACGTCCAGCAAGCTCATCCTTGAGAACGTAACGACCAAGAATGACGATACAAACTGGTACGCCATCCGCACCTTGCTCAATTTCGAAGAGCATAAAAAGACGGGCTACAGCATTTGGTCGGTCGACGACGACTCGGACAAAGATGGAAAGGTCATCCACGTATGGGGCGGCGAGTATGACAACAAGCCCAGCCGCGCTTTTGCGTTCGAGCGTCAATCAAACGGAACCTACATCATCCGAGACCGCACGGTCGAGAAAGAAACCGAGAAAAAAGACATTAAGTACCTGGCAATAGAATCGAACGGCAAAGACCAGGACAACAATAAGATCTGCCATAAGAGTAAGAGCATTCCGTGGGAGCTCGAACTTATCGGTTACGACATGAAAAAGAACGATGCCACGGTTAGCAGCCTCGACTGGATCACGTACAGCAGCTACGTCGACGGACCATGTTGGATGAAATACGTCGACGACAACAAGTTCCTCGACGAGCTGAGCATCCCGGGTACGCACGATTCGGGCACCTGCAGCGTGGACAACGACACTGAGCCCCAATCCTCGCAAGTAAAATGCCAGCAGGATTACATTCCCACGCAGTTGCTCGAAGGCATTCGCTATTTCGATATCCGGCTCGGAAAGGGCGATGACCCCGGCATCGACCACGGGATTTTCTACCTACTCAAAAAAGACGGGAACTATCTGCATCTCTCCGATGTCATCGGGTACTTCAAAACGTTTTTGAACGAAAACCCGTCAGAAGCGCTCATCATGCTCGCATCGCGCGGCAACGATGAGGCTACCGACGAAAGCATAACGACGGCCTTCGCCAAGGTTATGGCCGATAACCCCAACCTGTTCTACACGTCGAGCCACGTCCCCACGCTGGGCGAGGTGCGCGGAAAGATCGTCCTGCTGCGTCGATTTGGGCTCGCCGGCAACAGCGTAAGCGGCC
>USGN01000198.1 GCA_900554255.1 uncultured Collinsella sp.
AATCGTTGAGCTCGTGATCGCCCGGAACAATGGCCACGACAGGCTTGCCCTCGGCGTCGATGAGTGCCAGCGACTTGCGCGTGCCGTTCTCGGGGAACCCAAAGAACTTAGCAACAGCCTCAATGGTGCCCATGCCCGGAGTCTCAACCTTGGTGAGCGTACCGTCACCAGGACCCTCGGTCACGACGACCTTGGTGCTTGCCGCCTCGTCATCGGCAGCAAAGCCGCAATCGTCGCAGTAGACGAGCGAAGCCTCGCCGGCGTCGGCCAAAGCCATGTACTCGACGGAGGTATCGCCACCGATCTCGCCAGAATCGGCGACGACGGGCAGGGCCTTGATATAGCAGCGCTCGCAGATGTTAGCGTAGGCCTGCTTCATCTTGTCATACTCCTCCTGCAGGCTCTCCTGCGTGGCAGAGAAGCTGTAGGCGTCCTTCATGATGAACTCGCGACCGCGCATCAGGCCAAAGCGGGGACGGAACTCGTCGCGGAACTTGTCCTGAATGTGGTAAAGGTTGACAGGCAGCTGCTTATAGGAGCGCAGCTCGTTGCGCACCAAGGCCGTGACGGTCTCCTCGTGCGTGGGGCCCAGGACGAACTCGCGACCATGACGGTCGTCAAAGCGCACGAGCTCCTTACCATAGGCATCGATGCGGCCGGACTCACGCCACAGCTCGGCATCGACCATAATGGGCATCATGAGCTCCTGGGCGCCGGCGGCGTCCATCTCGTCGCGCACGATGTTCTCGATCTTGCGAATCGAGCGCCAAGCAAGCGGCAGGTAGGAATATAGACCGGCGGCCTCCTTGCGGATCATGCCGGCACGGAGCAGCAGACGGTGGCTGGCGAGCTCAGCGTCCGCCGGATCCTCTTTAAGCGTCGGCGCATAAAGCTTAGACATATACATTGCTCGGGTCATTTATTTCTCCTCAATAAGCTTGTCGACCTCGGCCATAAGCGCGTCGACAATTTGGTCCTCAGCTACTTTACCAATGATCTGGCCATGCGAAAAGAGCAAGGCCTGACCACGTCCGCAAGCAACGCCCAGATCGGCATCAGAAGCCTCGCCGGGGCCATTAACGGCACATCCCATCACAGCGATCGAAAGCGGCGCGGAGTAGTTCTTAAGCCGCTCGGTAACCTCCTCGGCAATGGGAATAAGGTTAACCTGGCAGCGGGCGCATGTGGGGCACGAGACAATCTCGGGGCCACGGCGACGCAGGCCCAACGACTGCAGAATACCCCAGGCAACCGGCGGCTCCTCAACCGGATTGGCTGTGAGCGACACACGCATGGTGTCGCCAATGCCTTCGGAAAGCAAGATACCCAAGCCTACAGAGCTCTTGATGGTGCCCTGGAGCTTGGTCCCCGCCTCCGTCACGCCCAGGTGAAGCGGAACGTGGGGAATCTCACGCGACAGGGCTCGATAGGTATCGAGCGTCGTTTGCACGCTATGGGCCTTGGCCGAAAGCACAATGTTCGTAAAGCCGCGGTCTTCAAAATGCTTAACGAAACGCTCGCTCGACATCACGAGCTTTTCGGGCTGCGTAAGGTCGTCGCGCTCGGCGATATCCTGCTCGAGCGAACCGGCATTGACGCCGATACGAATCGCGCACCCAGCGGCGCCCGCGGCATCGATCACGGCATCGACCTTAGCCCAATCGCCGATATTGCCGGGATTGATGCGGAGCTTGGCGGCACCAGCCTCGACGGCGCCGATGGCGAGCTTATGGTTAAAGTGAATATCGGCGACGATCGGCACCGGAGACTCGGCACAGATGGTGCGGAAACCCTCAAGCGCGGCCTCGGTGGGCACGCTCACACGCACGATATCGCAGCCAGCCTGCGCCAACGCGCACACTTGCGCAAGCGTTGCCTGGGCGTCAGCGGTATCGGTGCAGGTCATGGATTGGACCACCACCGGCGCGCCGCCACCGATCTGCACACCGCCCACATGCACGGGGCGCGTCAACTCGCGAGGCAAAGGATGGGATAAAGACAATCCAAACACTCCCCTACAGGATAAATCGAAGGACGTCGGAACGAAGCATATAGACAAACAGCAGCGCAAAGAGCGCGATGCCCACATAGCTCACAATCGTCTGGACCTTGAGCGGAAGCTCGCGGCCAGCAATCTTTTGAATGATCTCGATGACCAGCTTGCCGCCATCGAGTGGTGGGATGGGCAGCAGGTTCATAAAGCCAAGCGAGAACGAAATGAGGGCGGCAAACGAAAGGAACGTGGCAGGGCCGGCAGCAGCAGCCTGTGAGGACATAACGCTAATGCCCACGATCGAAGAAGACTGATTGAGAATCTCCATCGTATGCTGCGGCTGGAGCAGGCGCATCACGCCCTCCGCTGTCTGCACGACATAGGAGAACGAAAGGCGAGCCGACGTGATGGGGTCTAAACGGACCACCTGCGTAGAGGCATACACACCTAGGCGCTCGTCCTCTTTGAGCGCAACCGAGGTCGAATGCTGCTTGCCGTCGCGCTCATACTCAATGGCGATATCGTCCTTACCGGCGGCCTTGCCGATGGCATCGTAAACGTCCATCCAGGTAGAGCACGATACTCCGTCAACCGAAAGTATCGCGTCGCCGCCCTCGATACCCGCCTTGGCGGCAATAGACCCCTCGTCAACCTGACCGATCACGTTGGTATCCATCGGCACGGTGACACCCGCAATAGAGTAGATGCTCATAAGCAGCAAAAAGCCCGTCAGGATATTGACGAGAATGCCCGCGAGCAGCATAAAGGCGCGCTTGAGAAAACCCTGGCCCAGATAGGTATGCGAACGCTCTTGCGCAAGGAACTCGGCTTCGCCGCACGGCAGCTCCCACACATCGCCCTCGGTAGTCGCATGCTCTCGATCGAAACGGCGGCCGTCAAAGGTGGTGTAACCCGCCGCGTCTCGCGGCAGCGTCTGATACTTGGTGGGATAGTAGCTCGGCGAGGGCTTCTCCCCTTCCTCATACCAAGGCGCGATAGAGCCCCAACCCAAGAGCAAGGCGCATGCCTCGAGCACAACCTCCTCGGATAGCTCGAGCTCGACAGCAAGGTCGGCCACGGTCACGCGACCATGACGATAGATAGCCGCGAGCACGCGATCGGCGCAGGAGACATCGGTCGGATCCATACCGCAGATGGCAGCGTAGCCACCCAGCAGCAGCGGGG